>CAVKBJ010000128.1:0-9779 GCA_963654505.1 Lachnospiraceae bacterium | reverse complement strand
CTCGTTATTATACCACATTTCCCGCCGGGTTGGGCGCATTTTGTCAACAGGGCCCTACTGTGACCGATGCGGACAGCGCTTGGGCTGGAGCGGCCGGCAAAAGAGCCGGCACGCCTGTCATGTCAGCCAGCAAAAAACACATACTTGAGATAGCACGCAAGGGTGGATATCACTCCCCCCTTGTGTGCTTTATTTTAGTTATCTGACATTGCTTATCAGCCCGCCTTTGGCTTCATACGCCCTCAGCTTTGACGGTTACCGCAGCTCTTCCGATACGGAGCAAGCAGGCAGCTATAATCAGTAGGAACAGCGGGACAGGAAGTTCATTCTTCCTGTCCCGCTCATTTCTATGAAAATCTTCACTCGCCGACAAAGGCGCGGATGCGCTCCTGCACGTTCTCTTCAAGGTTCCTGTAAAAGAACTGGTAGTCGTACAGATGGTAGATCCCGTCGGGGAACAGCACGCCGGGATACTCCTCGGGAGAAACGTCCGTCACCTTCAGCGCGCCCCGCACGTCGTCGATATAAGCGCCAGTGAGCTGCGGGATCTCGGTGACGATGTTCCCGTCGTAGTCGGTAAAGCAGGCGCCGAGATTACAGGTCTTATCCGCGATTTGTCCATCCGTTGACCAGTTCAGCGGGTTGATGGCCAGCGTCTTGGTGCCCGCGGGGATCATCAGGCTGTCGCTGACGTCGGGGGCTTCGCTGTTGAACGCGATGAGCACGCCGGTATCCCTCTCGCCCTGCGCAAATTTGACCTGCGGGTATTGCGCCTGCTCCTCCTCCGTGAAGCGCCAGCCGATGGCATAGCAGGCCACCAGCGCCTTGCTCACAGCTGGGTCGCCGGCGTATTCCTCCAGCAGCCGAATACACATCTGCGCGCCCTGTGAGAAGCCCGCCAAGATCAGCGGCCTGCCGCCGTTCCAGTTCGCCATGTAGTAATCGAACGCCTCCTTCACGTCGGCGTAGGCCGTGTCAAAGGCCGCCGCGCCCGATTCCTCCGGCGCATAGTAAGCGCTCAGCGCCGCCTGATGATAAAACGGCGCGAAGAAGCGGGCGTCGTCATCATAGATTCCCTTCTCCATGTTGATCGCGCCCACAAACGAGGCTTTTGTCTCCTCGTCATAGCTGCCCCAGCTCAGCTCCTCCTCCGTGCCGAGGCAGACCGTGGGCGTGACGAAAAACACGTCGGCCGTTTTATCCGTCACGTCCGTCTCGACATACGCCCAGCTTTCCGCGTCGGCATAAACGGACGCGGGCTTTGTCCCCGAGCATCCGGCCAGCAGAACGGCAAGCAGAAGGAGCAGCGCAGACCGGCATCTCCCAATCACAGTACGTTTCATACCGCAGTACCTCTTTTCAAAAATTTATCTGTTTATTATACCACGATCAAATGCAGAACGCCACCCGGTTTTCTCATTTTCTTTTTCGATGTCCTATGCGCCATTCCGCACATCTCATGTACTGCGGCCGAAAAAGAGCGTTGTAACGCGCCAATACGAACCCTGTACATTGTTAGGAGCTCATTTGCAATCGAAAAGACAATAGCGGAGAGACATTAGACTTCTCCGCTATTGTTTGCTGCTGCCCACAAATGGAAATAAGATAAAATGAGTTTTCCTATCTCATTCTAAACTCCGAGCACCTCATTATCGGTTTACGCAAAGCATAGCGCGGTGGTATGCTGTTGTCAAATTCATTGATACAGGTGATCTGATGGTGCGCTCTCACGATCTCACGAGCGGCAGCGTCCCGCAGCATCTGCTGCGTCTCGCCGCACTGCTCATCAATGGTAATATTTTGCAGCATCTCTACAACACGGCGGACGCCTTTGTCCTCGGCCGCTTTGCGGGCGAGCTGGAGTTCGCCGCCGTGGGCGTCGCCGGCTTGGTAATGAACCTCTTTCCCTTTATGATCACTGGGGTCTGAACAGGCATCTCCGTCACCTTTGCCGAGCTTTACGGCGCGCTGCTGCCATCGGGCGGGCAAGCGCGGCGCTGATGGCGCTGGCTGCGGCGGTGACGGTCAACCTGACGCTGGACTACTGGTTCATCGCAGCACTCCATTGGGGCATCTCCAGCGCGGCGTGGGCGACTGCCGCCTCGCAGGCGATGTGCATCATCTGCCTGTGGCGCAAGGCACCGGAGTTGATTTTTCGCCGCGAGGACCGTCAAATGGATCGCGCATTGCTGCGGAAAACGGCGCGCTTCAGCTTCGTTACCGGATTGCACCAGTCCAGTCTTTACATTGGCAAGCTGCTTGTGCAGGGCGCGGTCAACACCGGCGGCACGGATCTGATCTCCGCCCACACGGCGACGACGCGTATAGAGAGCTTTGCCAACTCGTTTGGCGACAGCGACAGCGCCGCGACCTCTGTGCTCGTGGCACAGAACCGCGGCGCAGGGAAGAAAGAGCGCGTGCGTGAGTTCTTCCGCAGCAGTCTGCTGCTTGGCATGGGGCTTGCAATGCCTGCCATCATGTACGTCAGCGCGGATGCGTCCGTCGGCTTCATGCTGGGTGAATACAGCGATGTGGCATACGAAAACGCGCGGGATTACATGAAGCTCGTCGCGCTGTTCTACACGCTCTGTTTCACCGACAATACCTTCGCGGGATATTTTGACGGCATCGGCCGCGTTGACATTCCGTTCGTCGGAGCAACGAGCTACATCGCCCTGCGCGTGGTGCTCTCGTGGCTGCTGGTCGGGAAAATGGGGCTGCCCGCTGTCGCGCTGGCGACCGGAATCGGCTGAGTGTTAGTGAATACCATGTGGGCGCTTATCAAACGTCGCTTGCAAAAAGCGGACCAAGCCGCAGTTGAAATGTCTCACCAAAGTTAGGCGAACATTTGCAACACAAATTGTTCAAGCCAACGAAAGGGCTATCTGTCTGCATTTTGCAGACAGATAGCCCTTTTATTTTGCCTTGATTTGGCGGTTGTTGTAGTAATCCATGTATTTCAATGAGTTCCTGCTTGTAGATACGCCAATAACGGTAGAGATAACCGGTCCAATAAAGGACGCCTGTATCAAAGCAAGCTCTGAACTGCAGCGCATCGCTGTGCGCCTCTTCCATGCGGGACATCAGGTAATGCGCACCTGCCCATTGCATATGGTTGAAAGGCTTATCAAGGCCTTCTGCGTGATGGCCACATACTGTCTGCCAAGGTCGAGTGCAGAAAGACAGTTGAGTAGAGCGGCGTCTGTGATCGTTGATCGTTCCGTTGAAGAACCGGGCAAGCTCCGCGTACATTCGGTCGTTGGCAATATAACCGGCAACGACGTCGTAACCATCTGCAATGTGGGAGTACTTCTCATAGATTGGAGCGCACACTATGCGCTCCATCTATTTGCGGTAATAGGCGATCATCATCGCCCAATCCATCCCGGTATCAACTTCGAGGATCGTCAAGTCGGACAAGTCAAACTCTACAGTATAGAACTTCGGCTTCTCTTCTGCGCAGACAAGCGTCAATGACTGCAGGGTGTCCGTTGTTACTTAGGGATGCATCGGCGTAGAAAAATGCGCTCATTTGGCATCAGAGCCGGCGCATAGTTTCAACAGAGATGTGATAGGAGGTTTTTCTTTCTCAGACTTGATGTACTGTGAATTTTCAATTTGCAGCGGTGCGTTTTCGGAGCAAGAAGTACAATCGTGATGGCTCCAATTTGTTACTTCATTTTTCGTAAAAGCTGTGGTATATTTTATCGTAGAAAATGAAGGATGTGGAGATATGAAAAAAGTATTATTGATCGCGACCGGCGGAACGATCGCCTCAGAGGAGGGAGCGCAGGGACTTGCACCGGCCATTCCGGCAGATCGGCTGATGCAGAGTGTACCGGGCCTGAACGCACTGGCAAATGTGGACTGTTTCCAGCTTCTAAATCTTGACAGCACCAACATTACGCCGGAGCATTGGGTTTTAATGGCGAAGACCATCGAAAACCGATACGAAGAATACGATGGCTTTATCATCACGCACGGTACGGACACGATGGCCTATACGGCGGCGGCCTTATCATACCTGATACAGAACTCGCCGAAGCCTATCGTGCTTACCGGCGCGCAGAGGCCGATCTCTTTGGACGATACGGATGCGAGACGAAATCTGCTTGACAGCTTTCTTTATGCCTGCGACGCGCAGTCGCACGACGTGTCTGTGGTGTTTGACGGCAAGGCGATCCTCGGAACACGGGCAAAGAAGGAACGTAGCAAAAGCTTTCACGCCTTTTCCAGCGTGGACTATCCGGAAGAAGCGGTGATCCGCGGCGGCAGGATCATTCGTTATCTGGCCGCAAAAGATTATGCGATAAAAGAGCGGCCGACCTTTTATCACAGCATGGATCAACGCGTTTTGATGATGACGCTTATTCCGGGAATGGAGGCCGACGCTCTGCGGCTTTTGCGCGAACGCTATCGGGCTGTTATCTGCCAGTCGTTTGGCGTTGGGGGGATCCCGGGCGGCGGAGAGGGTTCGCTTGCTCTCGAAATGGGGGAATGGATCAAAGAGGGAAAGTACGTCGTTGTCATGACGCAGGTCCCCTATGAGGGCAGCGATATGGACATCTATCAGGTCGGAAAACAGGTAAAAGAAAAATATGACGTCATAGAAGCGCACAACATGACAATGGAGGCTGTGACAAGTAAACTGATGTGGGCGCTGGGCAACGCGGATGCAGCGGAAAGTGTGCGGCAGCTCTTTTTTCGTCCGGTGCGATTTGACGTGATCTGAAAGAGGCAGGAACTGCTTTGTTTCCGACCTTCAATCCTCTGACACCAAGATATTCGATCGCTGACGAAGCCTCCATGCGAATTTTCTTTGCTCAATTGTTTCTGTCTCGCGCAGGAGGGATACCCGCGAAGGGTATCCCTCTTGACTATTTGCAGCCAAATTGGAATCAGGATGATCGGCTGCAGTCAGAAGCATCGTCAGATAGCATCTGATTGGTATCTTCAAGCATTTGCTTTTGAGCGAATGTAAGTAGCGAAGCATGATCGTTTGGAACTTTTTCATCTAAAACTGCATCCAGACAATCTTGCAACGCGATGCCGACCGTTTTCCCCTTAAATCCGATCTTCATCATGTCATTCCCATTGACAGCAAGATCTTTTAATGAGAAGCAGTTCTTCTCCTGTAACAGCTCATCTATCATTGCGTTCGCAGCATCGAACGTTTTGAGACGAGGACGGCAAATTGCAGACCGCCCGAGAGTATCCGCCTTATGCAGTTCAATAAGCTGTCGTGCAGCTTCTTCCCCGTGCTTGCTCAAAAGTCGCTTGATGAGCTTCCTGTCTGCCGTGATTGGCATATCGTGATACCGCACGAGGCGGATGATCCTCTCTTTCCCCGCATTATCGAAACGCATCCGATTGAGGATCTCTTCAGCCATAGCTGTGCTCTTTTCCGCATGGCCAAAGAAATGCCCAATCCCATCCTTACCAATTGAAAAGCATTGAGGCTTTCCGATATCGTGCAGCAATGCCGCCCAGCGCAGTACGGGCTCTGGTGTGATGACGTCAATGACGGCAATCGTATGCTCCCAAACATCCCTATCATGATGCGGATTGTGCTGCTCAAAGCGAAACATCGGAAGGATCTCGGGAATAGGAACAGCAATTACATCAGCAAATTCTTCAAGGACCTTTGCCACGCCTTTTCCACAGAGCATCTTGGTAAGCTCAATTTGGGTACGCTCAGCGGCGATACCTTTGAGCAGTTCCTTATTGCGGTGGAGCGCGGAAGCGGTCGCATCTTCTACCGTCATTCCATATACGGACGCAAAGCGAAGCGCTCGCAGCATACGAAGCCCATCTTCCTGAAACCGACGATCTGGATCTCCGACGCAGCGAACGATGCCATCCTCAATGTCCTTTCTTCCGCCCACGAGGTCAACAATACCCTCTTGTGGACTGTAAGCCAAAGCGTTCATGGTAAAGTCTCTTCGCTCAAGATCCTCTTTCAGACTACGGGTAAAATGGACGGAATCTGGATGGCGATGATCTGAGTAGTCTCCGTCAATGCGATAAGTTGTGATTTCGATCGGTTCATGGTCGATCATGACGGTTACGGTTCCATGCTCCAGACCGGTCTCAATGAGATGATACCCAGAAAAAACAGATTCCACCTGTTCAGGCAGCGCGTTTGTTGTAATATCCCAGTCCTGTGCAGGGCTGTTGTCCCGCACATAATCCCGCACTGCACCGCCAACAAGGAACGCCTCGTAGCCAGCTGCATAGAGCATTGAAATAGCGGTGTTCACTTGTGATGGTAAGATCATTAGGGCTCACATCTCCAATGCACGAAGAAATAGTCGGTTGAGCTCATCCCAGTCTTTCATGCCCTCCTTAGGATATTGCTCAACTAAGGCTTTTACCTCGTCAATGCTCTCATCCAAATACTCGTTGAGCATATCGATTCGTGGGATCTCTTTGACTTCCGGAGAATTCATCTTGAGATCAAGCAAGCTTTTGACCGTTTCTTTCAGATAATCAGACAACTGGCTGTCCATTAACTCCTCAAATCGCATTGGAGGAGGCGTCCCCTTGTCCAGAATCCAACGGCAAGCCAAGATCGGCCTCAGAACATAGAAATACTTCTTCGCTTTGACCATATCCCTCTTTAGGTAATCGCGGTAGTTTCCGCTTGCCATCTGAAGATAATGACACAGACCGCTTTTGGAAGAAAAGTAATGCTGCATGACAGGCTTGAACTGTTCGGCAAACGGAGAAGTTATGTAGATGATGGGAGAGGAAAACCACTCAAAAACGGTTGGGTTGGATTTGTGGAGCAGCTTCAGTGTCTTATCTACATCCCAGCCGTTGATGTCCAAAACATCGTTGATCGGCAGTTCGATCACATCACGCGGACGATTCAGCTTGAGATAGCTTTCTTTGTCGCGGACATAGATAAACCGCACATCATAGTCGCTATCCGGAGAGGCAAAGCCCCAAGCCCTGCTGCCGGATTCCACCGCCAGCAGAATACGGCAGTTCTCCCGCTTCTCAATCTCATGTAGTTTTTCTTGAATCAATGCCTCCACGCAGAAACACCGCCTTTCTATTTTACGGATAGGCAGTTAATTGCAACCGTCTTGATAATCTGCTCTACTTGCCTATATCCGGTATAGGCAACTGCGGTTATCTATCTTCGTAGTTGCAATTAACTGGAGACAATAGTTGAACCTTGTATTGCCCTCTGTGTCAGTCCTTGAGACCATGGCCCCGGCACATTTTGCCGGTTCATGAAAAGCCGGATCAAGAATCAGATCGTGTATTCAACCAAAGGAATAAATCAATAACAGAAAAATGAGGGCATTCATACTTGCTGTGAAAACCCTCAACACTTTAATGATACAGCAATTACGCATAGACGTCAACACAGCCTTTCTTTTTTTGCCTGAGTTGTAAGTCCCGAAAGGAGCTTTTTATTTACTGGATAAATCATGGGATGAAATTTTTGATGGAAAGATCTGCTGAAAAGATTTTACGGAGCTAAAATACTGCTGACTTCAAGGAACGGAGAGCCTGACGACCCTGCGATAAAGGTCACCTCGGAGCGGGACAAAAGCCGCCCCACAGGTGTATACTAACGAGAAAGCCGAAATACTGACAAACGGCAAAAGAAAAAGGGGGGAGATCGTATGGGTAAAGATGGACAGGCAAACGCTCAGGGCATCCCGGAGCAGAACCAGCCGCAGCACGGGCAGCAGACCACCGGGCAGCAGGAAGATAGAGCGCCCATCGAAGGTGCGCTGGACGATGAGACGCTGGCCGCATTGAAGGCCGACGCGGAGGAGGTCCGGCGCGGGGCGGAGGCCAAACAGCAGGCCGTTGAGGAAATGCGGAGGGCCGTTGAGGAACAGCTCGCCAGAATGAATCAGATTGCCTACGGGCCTGCCTACGACGAACGTTCGCGGCAGCTGAATCTATCAGAGGGGCAGGAAAAGCTCAACCAGCTGAATCAGGAGCTTTTCCAGTTGGAGCTGGCCGCCGAGGACGCCGCGCACCTGGCTGGAGAGTACGAAAATACCTACAAGCAGGCATGGAATATCGCGCACGGGATCGAGCCGCAGGGGGAGTCGAATCCCGTGGAGGAGCAGGAGCTTCCGGACTCGGACGACCTCCGGAGGGACGAGGACCGGCAGAACGCCGGCATCATGAGCGAGCACGAGCTGGAGGAGCTGAATCGGGCCGCCGAAGCGCAGCAGAAGGAGGCAGACAGGCTGCACGGCGACATTCAGAACGCCTATCAGGAGGCCGAGCAGCTGGATGCTCAGGCGAATGAGATCGTGAACCGGCTCGGCTACTATGACGACGAGCGCAGGAGGAAGCTGGATCTGGGCGACGTGAATACCGCACTGGCCCAAACCGAGCAGAGGATACAGAATCTCATGCGGCAGGCCGAGGAGGCCGGGCAACGCGCTCGGGAGCTCAGGCAGCAGTATGAGGAATCCAAAAGGAATGCGGAGCAATACAACCAGCTTCAGGACGAGGGATTCCCGGAGGAGGAGGTCGAGCCGAACGATCCGAATGCGCATGACCCTATTGCAAAGGAGCTTGCCGAGCAGGAGACGCGGACCAGGGAGGCCTATGAGCTGGCCAGAGGTCAGATGCTCTGGATATACTCGATGATCGAGCAGCACCAGGAGAAGTCTCCCGAGGAGCGGAAAGCGGATGACATTCCGCTGGACGTCCTGCAAAACGGGCTGAAGACGTGGAGCCAGAAGCTGCCCGATTTGAAAGAAGCGATGGAGAAGGCGCAGACAGATATCCTTGAGCACAGGGAGTATCTGAAGAAAAACTACATCCGGAGAGAAATGACGGACCCGGTGAGAGACCAGTTGGATAAGATCATGACCCTCAACTACAATCAGGACGATCCGGACGATAATGGGCCAAAGCCGGTCACGGGTCTGTCCGTACACGCGGGCAGGCTGGAGGACGCGAACGCGAACCGGCACGGGTCTCAGCAGTGGCGCGATATGCACAAGGCGCTTTCCGAGCTAAAGCTTGATGAGAAGTTAAAAGCTTTGCAGATGGCGCATACAATGGCAGAGCTGGACTATGACGGCGAGCAGATCAATGAGCTTCGGAGCAGTGTCGATCTTGCGGTGGAGCATACCCGGCGATATGTTGACTATAAAAGCGGCACCTTTCTTGTCAAGATGGGGATCGGCCGGGGCTCCGAATACCTGAACGAGGCGCAGGCGGCGCTCAAGTATCTGCGGGATATTCAAGCCTGCATCCAAACGATGGATAAGCAGTACGCTGAGGTCGCAGAGAACGCGAAGGCGCAATTCGATCCCAAGCCCGCCGCCGTACCGGAGGAGCCCAAGCCGCAGCAGGTGAACACCGCTCCGAGAACATCGCTGAACAGGAATGTGACCAACGTAAGAAATAAGGGCAATGTCGGTCCCCATATTCCGTAAGAACGAAACAGGCCCCTCGCAGAATTTTCCGTTCTGCGAGGGACTCGCTTTCTTAACGATCTTAGCCGTCCGATGCCATAGCCTGTCGATCATCGAATTTAGCCTTTATCTTGTGACTTTCTGAAGAACGACAAAAGGAAAAGCAGAAGGTTCGTAAGCGTCAAAGCTGAGGGCGGGTAGACCCAGATGCGACAATGGTGGTGGGAAGTTGTGAAACGTTCCGGAACTAAACGCCAAGTGGTAAATGTCGAATGACTGAGGTAAAGTAAAATGAACGGGGCAGCCGAAAAACGGCTGCCCTCTAAGCTGGATATTCTGTTTTTACTGGGCAAGGAAATTCTGTACCTCATC
>CAVKBJ010000127.1:0-17011 GCA_963654505.1 Lachnospiraceae bacterium | reverse complement strand
GGGCTGTACGACAGGGTGACGGTCCGTATGGTCGAGCTGGGGAAGGAGAAGGTCTTTCAGATCGTGACCACCGTGCGCTGCGACGCGCTGCACGGCCTTGTGAGCAAGGAGTCTCCGGTCGGCAGAGCCATCCTCGGCGGCAGGGTCGGCGACACCGTGACCGTCCGTGTCAGCGACACGAACAGCTATCACGCCGAGATCCTCGCCATCGAAAAGCAGACCGACGACGGCAGCGCGCCGCTGCGCAGCTTTTGAGCGCGATGGGGGAGACGCTCATTCTGCACGCCGAGCGCGGCTTTCTCGTCTGCCGCAAGCCGATAGGCGTCGAATGTGAGCGCGAGCTGCCCGCGCTGCTCGCCGAAGAACTCAACTGTAAAGCGGACACGCTTTACTGCATTCACCGCCTTGACCGCGCCGTCGGCGGCGTGATGGTCTGGGCGCGGACGCCCGGGGCCGCGGCCGCGCTGAGCCGTCAGGTGCAGGAAAAAACGCTGGAAAAGTCGTATTTTGCCGTCTGCTCCGGCGTCCCCGCGCCGAGCGAGGGAGAAATGCGCGACCTGCTTTTCAAAGACTCTGTAAAGCAAAAATCCTTTGCGGTCAAATCGCCGCGCCGCGGCGTCAAAGAGGCCTTGCTCAATTACCGCGTGCTGCAAAGCGGCGAGGTCAGCGGTGTCCCTGCGGCCCTCGTGTATGTGACGCTGCACACGGGGCGCTTCCATCAGATCCGCTGCCAGTTCGCCGCGCGCGGTCATCCGCTGCTCGGTGACGGCAAATACGGCAGCCGCGAGCGCGGCTGCACCACGGCGCTCTGGAGCTGCCGCCTCGCGTTTTCCCACCCGGAGACGGGCGCGCGCCTCGCCTTTGAGGACGCGCCCCCGACGGCCTTCCCGTGGGACTGCTTTGCGTGGAACTGAACCGACAGCGAGAAACGGCGTGCGCCGTTTCCCGCTTTTTCACGGGATGCGGACGAGCCTTGTCAGCGACTCCAGCCACGTCCTTCCGTTTGCCCGCACGACTGTCAGCGGCGTCACCGCGACGGTGTTCACCGCACGCGGCGCTCCGCCAGCGCTGACCGGAGGAAGAAAATTTCCCGCCGCGCTCAGGCACAGCGGCTCGCCGTCCTCCGCGCCCCAACTGAACATGACGTGCCCCGGGAAATAGAGGATCGTCCCGACCGGCAGCGCGCAGAGCAGCGCCCGCTTTTCCTCTGCGGAGAGCGCCGACATGTCCTCCGCGCCGGGCAGCAGCGCCAGCCCCGCGGCGTCGCGCGGCAGATGGAAGCCGAAGCAGCGGAGGACCTCGCCGACCAGCGCGGAGCAATCCCGCGCGCCGAGCATCCCGCCCCAGCCGTACACCTCGCCGCGCGTTTTGGCTGCCTGCGCGGCAAGGTTCTCCCGCGTGTAGGGCAGGTCGCCCACGCACACGTCCGCGCTCAGCGGGACCATCGCTTCGAGGTATTCCAGCCGACCCTCCGCATCGCGCGCGGGTAGTCGGACGAGGTAGTTATCATAGCTTACGCGCCCGCGCAGCGCGCGCACCGTTCCCGGCGGGGCAGCGAGCGGAAGGCGCGTCCCCATCGGCAGCTCCGCGCCGGAAACGCGCGGCTCATACGGGTCGCGGCAGAGCGTAACGCGGCTGCCGGTCACGCGCAGAAACGCGCCCTCCTGCGCGCCGCGCCAGACGTCAAGACTGTCGCACAGCCCGACGTCGGCTGACGGCACCCAGCCCGCGCAGTAAGAAGTCTCGGCGCGGTAAAAACGCCCGTCCGCGCTTTCTCCGAACAGCGCCAGCGGCTCGTTCGGCAGCACCGCGGTGAGCTGGAGCGTGTCGTCATAGCGGTCGCCCGGCCGCGCGGGACGCGGAGTTTCCGTCGGCTGTGCGCGCAGCACTGTGCGCCGCACGCTGACGCCATAGCGTACCCCCGGGCCGCGAAGCCGCGTCAGATCGCGCAGCCCCGCCGCCTTGCCCGGCTCGTGCAAAATTTTTTCGTTGTACCGCGCGATCTCGTCGGCGGTCATCAGCACCGTTCCCGTTTCCCGCATAAAAGGCTCCCTCCGTTCGGCGTTTGCTTTACTCTATGCGCCGCGCGGGGGGAGCTTTCCATTTTATTGTGCCATCATGAGCAGACTCAGCACCAGCATATGCGCGGGGTAGAACGCATAGCAGGCAAACTGGTATGGTCGATTGTGGTATCCTTGACGTCCTCGATAGGACCAGATGGGGACGAGGGAGAGCAGCGCGAGCCCCTGCTCGCACAGCTCCAGCTCATGCCCGAGGAGCGTGACGGGATACATCTGCCCGCCGAGCAGCTCCACGTTGAGCCAGTAGAGAGTGGCGATTTGCCCGAGCAGACACCACCAGCTCCGCCCGCGGAAGAAGTAGAAGGCGAACACCGTCAGCACGCCCACCCCGTAGTAGTCCACCATGGTGAGCATACCGATCACATAGCCCAGCGCGGCGACCGCCGCACAGGTCAGGAGGTACAGCCAGCGCTTGCCCTTCGAGCGCACCGCCTCCATCGTGCGGATGCCGAGCAGACCGAAAAGCAGCGTCCAGATCACGTTCTGATGCACGGGGTAGAACACCGTCCCGCCGTACATCAGATCAAACGGCACCTCGGAAATGACGGCAAAGAGCAGCATGCGCAGCGCGTAGCGCTTGAAGCTGTGCGTGTGAAAATAGCCCTCCACCGCCATGAAAGCGAAGATCGGAAAGGCCAGCCGTCCGACGTGCGTCAGCCACGCCTGCCCGGGCAGAAGCGTTGCCCAAAGGTGGTCCATCAGCATGAAGGCCATGGCGAGAAGATGCAGCGCCGAGGCGCTGAGGTCGAAGCTTTTTTTCATTGGGGAAACTCCTTAAATTATCAGTCAGCTGCCTGAGAGTATAGCAGACCGGCGCGCGGTTGTCTACCCCTCCGATGAAGCGCGGGAAAAAGCGGCGGTCGAAAGACCGCCGCTTTGTGTGGTGCGGAGATTATGACCGTCCGCGCTTACGCGAACAGGTAGCCGTACTTGTCGCGGAGGGTGAAGATCAGCGCCTCAACGTCCACCGGCAGGTCGTTGTCGGAGGTGGTGAGGTCGTAGTCGCGCTCGTCCGCCATGCGGACGCGGACGTGCTCGGCGTCGAGGAAAAGGACGCCGGGGTTGGTGCTCTCCGCCATGTCCCCGGCGGTCTGGAAGAGGGTGAATTTATCGTGGCACGGCTCCGAGGCATATGGGCAGAACTGCGTGCAGTTGCCGCACTCGTTGCACAGCTTGTCGATGTGGACGATCTGATGGCTCTCGTCGGGCATGACAATGGCGACGTTCGCGCGGTTCGGGCAGGAATCGACGCAGTTCTCGCAGACGGTGGAGCATTGCAGGCAGCGCTCGCCCTCGCAGTTTCCGGACATTTTGAGGACGCCGTGTTTGGCGATGGCGTCGGCTTCTGTGATGAACGCCTGCGCGGGGATCTCGTACTCGTAGGGCGCGCCGGTCACGGCCTCGGCAAAGCGCGCGGCGTCGGCAATGCCCTCGACGACCGTGGCGGGGCCGCGGTGCGCGTCGCCCGCGCAGTACACGCCCTCGACGTTCGTTTCAAACGCGGGACCCTTGCGCCCCATCTCGACGCCGTTGGCGGCCATGAGGTCGGAGTCGACCTGCTCGCCGATGGCGGAGAGGACGAGGTCGCAGGGAATGGAGAACTGCTCGCCCGACCTCACGGGACTGCGGCGGCCGGTCTCGTCGGGTTCGCCGAGGATCATCTTGTCGCAGAGGAGCACCCCCCTGCTCTGCCTGACGGGCGCGGCCAGCTCGATGAACTCCACGCCCTCTTCGAGGGCGAGACGCAGCTCGTGCTCGTCGGCGGGCATGAACTTCTTCGTGCGGCGGTAGAGAATGGACGCGTGTGCGCCCATGCGCTTTGCGACGCGGGCCGCGTCCATCGCGGTGTTGCCCGCGCCGACGACCACGACGTGGCCGGAGAGGTTGGGCTTGACCTGCTTCTTTTCCTTCTTCATCCACTCGATGACGCCCTGCACGTTGCCGGGAATGTCGAGCCTGCCGGCCTTCCACGCGCCGGTGGCGAGGAGAATGTGGGTGTAGCCCATTTTTTTCAGCTCCGCGACGGAGGGGGCGGGCTTGCCGCATTTGACCTCCACGCCGTACTTCATCATGAGGGCGACGTCCTTATCAATGGCCTCGTCCGAGATGCGGAAGGCGGGAATGACGTAGCGCGGCACACCGCCGAGCTTGCGCTCGCGCTCGAAGATGGTCGTCTCGACGCCCGCGCGGGCGCAGAAGTATGCCGCGGCGATGCCGGTCGGGCCGCCGCCGACGATGGCGACGCGCTTGCCCTCGACCCTTTCGGGGGCCTTGACGGAGGCCATGAGCGCGTTGTAGCCGTTCTTCGCGGCGAGGAGCTTGGTGTCTCGGATGTGGACGCTCTCGTCGTAGAAATTGCGCGAGCACTTGCCCTGACAGCGGTGCGCGCAGATGGTGCCGGTGATGAAGGGCAGGGGGTTGCGCTCGGTGATAAGTTTGAGCGCGGGGCCGTAGAGGCCCTTGCGGCAGAGCTCGAGGTATTCGGGAATGTCCTGCCCGATGGGGCAGCCGCCCTTGCAGGGCGCGGTGAAGCAGTCGAGCCACGGCACCTGCTCGCCGGATTTGCGGGAGGGCAGGGGCTTGATGGGCTTGAGGTGATGGAGGTCTGTGCGGGCCGCGGCGGCGAGGTCGGAGATGGCGGCGGAGTCGGCGCCGGAGAAGGCGCGGTAGGCCATCGGCTCGACCTTTTCGACCATCTGACGCAGGCGGTTGTAGCCGCCGGGCTTCAGAATGGTGGTGGCGGCGGTGATGGGCCAGATGCCCGCGGCAAAGAGTTTGTCGCAGTTAAAATAGTCCGCGCCGCCGGCGAAGGAGATGCGCATTCTGCCGTCGAACGCGCGGGAGATGCGGCTGCACATCTCAATGGTCAGCGGGAAAAGGCTGCGGCCGGACATATACATCTCGTCGTTCGGCAGCTCGCCGCGCGTGGTGTCCACGGGGAAGGTATTGGAAAGCTTGAGGCCGAACTCCAGCCCCTCCCTGTCCGCGAGCCTTTGCAGACGCTCGAACATGGGCACGGCGTCCTCCCACTGGAGGTCCTCGTTGAAGTGGTGCTCGTCGAACACGACGTAGTCGTAGCCCATCGAGTCGAGAATGGTGCGGGCGGTCTTGTGGCCGAGGATGGTGGGGTTGCACTTGACGAAGGTGTGCAGGCGCTTCTGCGTGAGCAGATAGCTTGCGATGCGCTCGATCTCGTCCGGCGGGCAGCCGTGGAGCGTGGAGACGGTGACGGAGCGCGAGACGCGCGGGGAGATGGCGGCGATGAAGTCGCGTTCGTCGGGGAACAGTTCGGTGAGCACCTTTTTGCACTCCTTGAACTGCGGCGTTTTGCTTGCATCCGTCATGTTGTTGATGTAGCTGTCGATCTTGCGGCCCTTGATGCCCGCGAGATCGTAGCCGACGGACATATTGAAAACGAAGCCGTCGGGGTCGCCGAGCCCGTAGACCTTGGAGATGACCTTGAGCGCGCACCACGCCTTGATGTACTCGTCCTGCGCCTGCGGCACGGTCAGTTCGGTGGACCACTCCTGATTGTAGCCCTCGTCGGCGGCGAGGATGCAGGGGCGGGGCACGCAGGCGGCAAGCTCGGCACCGTCCATCTTCTGCACAGTCTTGAGTTCGAAGAAGCGCGCGCCGGCGAAGTAGGCGGCGATGATGTTCTGCGCGAGCTGGCTGTTCGGGCCGGCGGCGGGGCCGAAGGGCGTCTCGATGCGCTCGCCGAAGATGGGGAGCGTCTTGCCGCTTGCCTCGTATTTCTTATGGACACCGAAGATCTCGCCGCTTTGGGCGTACTCGGTCACGACCCAGTTCATCAGCGACGCGAAGGGAATGGGATACATTTTCTCGGACATCGTGGTTCCTCCTATTGTAACGTTGGCTCAATACTTGCAGTGGTTGAGGCCGCCCCAGAGCTTCTTCGCGGCCTCTAAGATGCGGGCGTTCTCGGCCTCCTCATCGATGCCGACGAGCTCGCGGTCGAGCATGAGCGTTCTGCCCGCGGCGATGGTGGTCTGGCACTGGCGGCCCGTCATGCCGAAGATCATGTGGCCGTCGATGTTCGCGTCGGAAAACGGCGTGAAGGGCTTGTAGTCCATCACAATGATGTCCGCCGCCGCGCCGGCCCTGAGGACGCCGAGCGGATCGGGGAAGTACCGCGCGCCGATCCTGACGTTGTTCTTAAAGAGCATATCCGTGACCTCGCACCAGCCGACGTTCGGCAGGCAGTTCTGACTGCGCTGGGAGCAGAGGGCGGCCTTGATGGATTCGAGCATATCGTTGGTGTAAGCGTCGGTGCCCATGCCGAGCAGGATGCCGCGCTTGTAGAGCTGGAGCACAGGGCAGATGCCGATGGCGTTGCCCATGTTGCTCTCGGGGTTGTTGACGACCATCGTGCCGGTCTCTTTGATGATCTCCATCTCGGCGGTGTTGACGTGGATGCAGTGGCCGAGAATGGTTTTGGGACCGAGAATACCGTGATCCTGCAAACGCTGGACGGGGCGGCGGCCGTAGTTTTGCAGGCTGTCGTACACGTCGTTCATGCCCTCGGAGACGTGGATGTGATAGCCCGTGCGGCCGTTGTTGGCCTCGACCATGCGGTCGAAGGTTTTGTCGGAGATGGTAAAGAGCGCGTGGCCGCCGAACATGGCCGCGAGCATGGGATCGTTCCGCTTCTGGCAGTAGGTGATGAAGTCGGCGTTCTCCTTAATGGCCTGTAAGCACTTCTCCTCACCGTCGCGGTCGGAGACCTCATAGCACAGGCAGGAGCGCAGACCGAGACGGCGGCTCTCCTCCGCGATGGTGAAGAGCGAGCCGGGGATCTCGCCGTAGCTGGCATGATGGTCGAAGATGGTGGTCACGCCCTGCTTGATGGAGTCGATATAGAGCGCAGTGGCGCTGGCGCGGGTGCCGTCCATCATCAGATGGCGGTCGATGGCCCACCACGTCCCGTCGAGGACCTCGTAGAAATTGGTGGGGTTATTGCCCGCGATGGAAAGGCCGCGCGCGAGCGCGGAGTAGATGTGCGTGTGCGCGTTGATGAAGGCGGGCATGATGACGCCGCCTTTGGCGTCGATGAGTTCGGCGGCGGGGTACTTCGCGCGCAGGGCGGCCTCCTCGCCGACCTCCGCGATCCGCGCGCCCTCGTAGGCGACCGCGCCGTGCTCGTAGTAGCCGCGGCCCTCGGCGTCGCGGGTGATGAGCCTGCCGTTGGTGATGAGTTTCATGATGATCTCCTCCTTGGTGTGATCGTTCAGACTGACATTTCGGGGTAAAACAAAAGACGCCTCAAGCGAGTCACTCGCCCGAAACGTCAGCGTTTCTGCCGGAGTGATAGTTTCAGCCCGTGCGCGCAGCACTTCGTTACAGCTATCAGTCTTGGATTGTAGATTTATTTTACAGGAAAGCGGGAACAATTTCAACGGAAATTTCGTCAAAATCCGTGAAAACGGCTTTGGCAAAAGGGAGAAAGAGAGAGCAAAAATTTGTGCAGAAATAACGATGCCCCGCGTTGGCCGTGCAGACCCCGTCAAACCTGCACATAAATTGCAGGTGGGTCGCCTCTGTCCGGCTTTACTGCTTCCAACTTCCGACCGCAAAAGGCAGTCGGGAGGCCTGCAAACCACCGGAGCGTACCAGCGTCCCGTATGACGAAATGTGGGTTTATAAAGAGCCTGTCACGCACCACGCAGGGCATTTGCTATTGTAAGCCGAAGCGCGGAAAAAATCCGTCGGAAGCGGGATCACTCCGCTTCGTCGTCCATCATCTGCTCCATAAAGAGGTCATAGACGGCGTCAAGCTCCGCTTCGTCGTCGATGGTGGCGAGCATCTCCTCACCGTCCACCGTTTCGCTTCTGAGGATAACAAGGCCGAACTCGTCCTCATTTTCCTCCCCGTCCTCCTCCACAACGGGGAAGAAAGCCATGTAGGTCGTGCCGTTGTGTTCAAGCGCATCGACGTATTCCAGCTCGACGTCGTTGCCGTCTTCGTCGGTCAGCGTGACGAAATTCGGGCCGTATTCTTCACTCATGGGGGTATCCTCCTCCGAACGCCAATATCAGGATGGGAACAGTATAACGCATTTTGAAGCATAATGCAAGTTTGACATCTGCATAATTTTGTATTACAATAAACTATCTATTGCCAAAAGACGGTAAAGCGCAGCAGCGCTTTTTTCAGATCGCAGAAGGAGGTGGCGCAGTTTGGAAGGGAAACACGAAGCGGCCCGTGCGCCTCGAAGAAACCACAGAAGAAGGAGCGGCGCCGGCATGACGGCGCTGAAGGTGCTCGGCACGCTGCTTGCCATCGGCGTCTGTACGGCGCTGATGTTCTTCGGCATCTTTATGAAATACGTTCACACCACGCTCGAGCCGCTGCTGGACGTGGATATGAGCGCCATCACGCTCAACCAGAGCTCGGTCATCTACTATCAGGACAAGAGCACGGGCGAGTGGAAGGAATTGCAGAAGATCCACGGCACCGAGGACCGCACCATGATCGGGTATGAGGACATTCCCGACCACGTGTGGCAGGCGCTGGTGTCCATCGAGGACGAGCGCTTTTTCAAGCACCACGGCGTGGACTGGAAATCGACGACCAAGGCGGTGCTGACCATGCTCACCGGCGGCGGGACGCAGCGCGGCGGCTCGACCATCACCCAGCAGGTCATCAAGAACGCCACCGGCAACAACCAGCCGACCATCAAGCGCAAGGTGACGGAGATATTTCAGGCGCTGCGCTTCTATAAGAATTATTCGCGCGAGGAGACGCTGACGTTCTATCTCAACCTCGTCTACTTCGGCAACCATTCCTACGGCATTCAGGCGGCCGCCGAGAACTACTTCGGCAAGGACGCCAAGGATCTCACCGTCGCCGAGGGGGCGGCCATCGTCGGCATCACGCAGTATCCGTATCTCTACGACCCGTCCCGCGAGGGCACGCTCGACAGCGGAAAGACCTTCCGCGAGAAGAACAAGGAGCGGCAGGAGACTGTGCTCTACAAGATGCACCAGCTCGGCTATCTGGACGACGCGGAGTATGAGGCGGCGGTCAACGAGCCGCTGGTGTTCGTGTGGGACGACGACTATGTGGCGTCCGCCGCTTCAAAGGAGCAGGTAGCGGAGACCGCTGCGGAGGAATTTGATCCCTACCTCGTCGAGCAGGTATTCAACGACGTGGTCGAGGCGCTGCGCGAGGAGAAGAACTATTCCGAGGAGGTCGCCAAGAAGCTGCTCTACACCGGCGGCTATCAGATCTACGCGACCATCGACCCCGAGCTGCAAAGCCTTGTCGAGAAGGTCTACGCCGACACAAGCAACCTGCCCTACACCTCGGCCAAGGGCGAGCAGCTCCAGTCCGGCATGACCGTTATCGACAACGCCACGGGCAACATCGTGGCGATGGCGGGGCGCATCGGAGAGCGCGAGGGACGCTTCCTTTTCAACTACGCAACGGCCACCCGTCCCTGCGGCAGCGCCATCAAGCCCATCGCGGTCTACGCGCCCGCGCTGGATGCGGGCCTCATCACGCCGGCGACGGTGCTCGACGACTATCCCGTGCGTTTGCAGGCGGACGACAACGGCACGCAGAAGGCGTGGCCGAAGAACTCCTATAAGGGCTACAAGGGCCTCATCACGCTCCAGACCGCGCTGCGCGTGTCCACCAACACCACGGCGGTGCGCGTGCTGGAGGCGCTCACGCCCTCGGTGTCCTACGACTTCATGACGCAGAACCTCGGCTTCACGACGCTGGTGAACAGCGACCTCAACTCCGCGGCGCTCGGACTCGGCGGATTGACCTACGGCGTGAACACGGTCGAGATGGCAGCGGCGTACTCCGCCTTCGCCAACAACGGCGTGTACACCAAGCCGCGCACCTTTATCGAGGTGCGCGACAACAAGGGTAACCTCGTGCTGGAGAACAAGCAGGAGTCGTGGGTGGCGATGAAGGAGTCCACCGCGTACTCGATCAACGAGCTGCTCAAGGGCGTCGTGCGCAGCGGCACCGGCACCGAGGCGGCCTTCTCCGGCATGACCATCGCCGGAAAGACCGGTACGACCTCCAGCAACTACGACCGCTACTTCGTCGGCTACACGCCGTACTACACGGCGGCGGTGTGGATCGGCTACAATGAGAACGCCAGCATCCGCGCGAGCGGCAATCCCGCCGCGCAGCTCTGGAAGAAGGTCATGAGCGAGGCGCACGAGAACCTGCCCGACAAGGATTTCGCCGCGAGCAGCGCCGATATGACGCAGGTGACGGTCTGCACCCGCACGGGACTTTTGCAGGGCGCGGGCTGCACCGACGTGCAGACGGTTTGGGTCGCGGCGAGCAGCGCGCCCGCGCTGGTGTGCGACGGTCACGTTACGGTGAACCTCTGCACCGAGAGCGGAAAGCTCGCAACGGAATACTGTCCCGCCGAGAGCGTGAAGAGCGTGAACGCGATCGACTTCACGACCGAAAATCTGACGGCCGCGTGGGGCTACGAGCGCAAGGACGTCCTCCTGCCGCTGAGTTCGGCGGAATATGACGCGTATGCCGCGCAGCGGGCTGCCGATCCCACGTTCGTCATTCCGGAGGGGACGCCCGTTCAGGCGGACGACAGCGGCGGCATACTCAACGATCTGACGCTGCTCGGCACCTGCACGGTCCACCAGTACGTCGAACCGGAGCCGGAACCGGACGGGGGCTATTACGACGAGAACGGCGAGTGGGTCCCGAACGGCACGGACGAGTCGGAGGACGCGGAGGATGCGCCGTCCGGACAGGAGACGGATTTTCTCAACTGGTTGCTCAGCACCGTGGCGTAACGAATGGCAAAAGGAAGGCTCAGCTTGAGCCTTCCTTTTTTGCGCGCATTGTCTGCGCGGCGAGGAGCAGGAGCAGGGGGAAAAGCACCATGCCCGCCACGCCGAAGGTGCGCTCGCCGAGGTACATCGCCATGAGCGAGGCGATGGGCGGCAGTCCCGCCTGCGCGGCCATCAGCTTCGGCTCGGCGATGCTGCGCACGGTGAGCGTACAGAGATAGAGGAGAAGGAGCGCGGCTCCGCGCGGCACCGAGCCGAGCAGCAGCTCGGCGAGCGCCCACGGGATGAGCACGGTGCCGGTGCCGAACACCGGCAGCGCATCGACGAGCGTGATGAGAAAGGCGGCGAGCAGGGAATAGCGTCCGCCCAGCAGCCAAAAGCCGAATAAAAGCTGGCAGAAGGTGAGGGTGCAGAGGATCGCCTGCGCGCGGAGCCAGCGCGCAAGAGAACCCGTCACGCCGTCACGCCAGAAGCGGACGCGCCGCAGCGCGCCGGGGCTCAGGCGGCGCAGCGCCTCCGCGCGGAGCGCGGGATAGGAGGACGCGAGAAAAAAGACGGCGAGCAGCGTCGTTGCGGCGAAAAGCACGAGCGCCGGCACGGCGGCGGCCATCGAGCCGAGCAGAGCGAGCGATTTGGAGGCGAGGCTCCCGAGCGCCGCGCTGCCGTAGGCCGCCCAGTCGGACAGCGCGGCGGTCAGGGCTTCGCGGAGCCAGTCGGGGCAGAGCGCACCGTAGGCGCGCAGCCGTGAGAGCAGTCCGTCGGTCAGGGCGGGGAGCGCGTCGAGAAGCGTCGGGAGCTGGGTGAGAAAGGCGGTCGCCTCGGCAAAGAGCACCGAGAGCAGCAGCGAGAGCAGTCCGCCGAGAAGAAAGAGAAGAAAGAGGGTCAGCAGCGCGGCGGAAAAGCCTCGCCTGAAGTGAACGGTGCGGCGCAGGAAGAGAATGACGGGCTCCATCGCGCGGGCCGCGGCGAGGGCGAGCAGAAAGGGCAGCAGCCACCAAAGGATGTAGCGGAAAAGGAGATAGAGCGCCGCGGCGAGCACGGCGTAATAGGCGGCGGTGAGGAGAAATTCCTTTTTTTGTTCGCTTTGCAAAAAGAATGGCCTCCTTCCCGCTGAAGGTTGTATGAAAAAAATACTTGTTCCATATGAATAATTATGATACAATGCCCATATAAAAGGACAAATGCCCACGGGAGGAGAACAGAACATGGGGAAAAAGACGAAATTCTACCTGGTCGCAGCGGAGGCACTGCCGGAAATTTTTCTCAAGGTGGCCGAGGCCAAGCGGATGCTCCACGCGGGCGAGGTGAGCACGGCGGGCGAGGCCGCGCGGCAGGTCGGCATCAGCCGCAGCGCCTTTTATAAGTACCGCGACAGCGTGCAGCCCTTCAACGACATGAAAACCGGCCGCATCATCACGTTCTACGCCCTGCTCAAGGACAATCCGGGCGTGCTGAGCAACGTCCTTTCTATTTTTGCCGGTTCGGGCGCAAATATACTCACCATCAACCAGAGCATCCCGACGGACGGCTGCGCCGCCGTGACCATCTCGGCGGAGACGAGCGATATGCGCGAGTCGCTTGAGGAGCTGATCGCCAGCGCGGCGGAGACGGCGGGTGTGGTCAGGTTTGAGATCCTTGCGGGTTGAACCCGCGGGGAACGCACGGCATACAATGGGTCAGCAGACTGCTTGCAGTTTGCCGACCCATTTTTGCTGTGTAAAGAGAAGGGGGCTGCTATGAGCCTTATCGTACAGAAATTCGGCGGCAGCAGCGTGCGTGACCGCGAGCGGCTGCTGTGCGCCATGAAAATCGTGAAGCATACATGGGAGCAGGGAGACGATGTGGCGGTCGTGCTCAGCGCGCAGGGCGACACGACCGACGCCCTGCTCGAACGCGCCCGCGAGATAGCGGAGGAACCCTCGCCGCGGGAGTTGGACGCTCTGCTCGCCACGGGGGAAACGGCGAGCGCGGCCCTCGGCGCGCTCGCGCTTGCCTCGCTCGGCGTGCCTGCGGTGTCGCTCTCCGGCTGGCAGGTGCCGATCGGGACAGACGGCACGCACGGCGCGGCCAACGTGCGGAGCGTGGGCGCGGAGCGCATCCGGCGGGAGCTGGCGCAGCGGCGCGTCGTGCTGGTCGCAGGCTTTCAGGGCGTGGACGCGGCGGGGGACGTCACCACGCTTGGACGCGGCGGCAGCGATACGAGCGCCGTGGCGCTCGCGGCCTTCCTCGGCGCGGAGCGCTGCATCATCTATACGGACGTGGACGGCGTATTTACCACCGACCCGCGCGTGTGTCCGACCGCGCGGCGGCTCGCCGCAGTCTCCTGCGATCAGATGCTCCGCCTTGCCGCGAACGGCGCGCAGGTGCTCCACGACCGGTCGGTCGCGCTGGCGGCAAGGCACGGCGTGACCATCGAGGTGAGATCGTGCGGGGAGGGGAGCGTCGGCACCCTCGTTGTGCCCCGCGCGGAAAACGGGGAGATCACGGGCGTCACACGCTCGCGCAGGGGGGAGGTCACGCGCGTGACGGCCATCGGGCGCGCGCTGCCGTCGCTCGCCGCGCTCCATGCGGCCGTTTCGGCGCTGGAGGCCGAGCATATCACGGTCCTCGGGATAGAAGAGGGCGAGCAGCGCGTCATGCTGCTGGTGGAGCGGAGCGACGAGGACGCGGCGCTCTGCGCCGTACACGACGCGCTGCTGCCGCAGGAGAAGAAGTAAATATCGCGTGAAGAAAAGTCCGGTGAGAGCCGGACTTTTTTCATCATAGACAAAGAACCCGTTGCAATTCCCGCGGGAATATGTTATCCTACGCTAAACTGGTCTGCGCTGCTTGCAGCCAATCTCAACAGACCGGATACTTAGGAGGTTATCTACTTGGACCCTGCCGACCCGTTACTGCCGAAAATTCTGGTACTGGTCATACTTATCCTCATCAACGCATTCTTTGCCGCGGCCGAGATCGCGGTCATCTCGCTTTCGGAAACAAAGCTGCGCAAGCAGGCGGAGGAGGGCGACAAAAAGGCGAAGAAGCTCCTGACGCTCATGCAGGCGCCGGACAGCTTTCTTTCCGCCATTCAGATCGCCATCACGCTCGCGGGCTTCCTGTCCTCGGCCTTTGCGGCGGACAGCTTTTCCGACCCGCTCGTGCGCTGGCTGATCGAGGACAGGGGCGTTACGACGATCCCCGCCTCGACGCTCAACACGATCATGGTGGTGCTCATCACCGTCGTGCTCTCGTATTTCAGTCTGGTGCTCGGCGAGCTGGTGCCAAAGCGCATCGCCATGAAAAAGACCGAGACGGTCGCGCGCGCCACCGTCGGCGCGGTGACGGCCATCGCGACGGTGTTCCGTCCGGTCATCTGGCTGCTCTCGAAGTCCATGAACGGCGTGCTGCGCCTGCTGCACATCGATCCCGGGGCCGATGAGGAGAACGTGAGCGAGGACGAGATCCGCATGATGGTGGACCTCGGCGAGGAGCGCGGCGCGATCGAGTCCAACGAGAAGGAACTGATCGACAATATTTTCGAGTTCAACAACACGACCGCCGAGGACGTGATGATCCACCGCACCGACATGGTGATGCTGTGGGTGGGGGACACGAAGGAGGAGATCCTCGCCACCATCCGCTCGTCCGGTCTGTCGCGCTTTCCCGTCTATGAGGAGAACGCGGACGACATCATCGGCATCCTCTCCACGCGCGAGTATCTGCTCAACGCGCAGGCGGAAGCGCCCAAGCCCATGCGCGAGCTGCTGCGCCCCGCCTATTTCGTGCCCGAGTCCGTGCGGACGGACGTGCTCTTTCGCGATATGCAGAGCAAGAAGGTGCATATGTCCATTGTGGTGGACGAGTACGGCGGCACGAGCGGCCTTGTGACAATGGAGGATCTTCTGGAGGAGATCGTCGGCAACATCTACGACGAGTTCGACCCGCAGGAGGAAAAGGACATCGAAAAGCTCGGCGACAACCTCTGGCGCATTTCCGGCTCCTGCGAGCTGGAGCAGGTCGCGGAGGAGACGGGCGTGGAGTTTCCGGAGGACGAGGAGTCCGACACGCTCGGCGGGCTGGTGTTCGCCCAGCTCTCGTTCATTCCCGAGGACGGCAGCCAGTTCACGGTGGACACCTGCGGCCTGCACATCGAGGTGCAGAGCTTCAACGACCGGCGCGTGGAATGGGCGCTGGTCTCGCGTCTGCCGGCGGAGGAAACGCCAGACGAGCAGGAAAAATGAGCATAAAGAAAACAGCAGCTTGAAAAAAGCTGCTGTTTTTTTGCGGAAAGCACTTGACTTGCGCGCTTGACTTTGATAAAATAAAGCGCTTATATCTGAGAGTATGCGCGAGGTAAACCCTCACTTATTGCCACAAGGATAGCACACGAAACAAAAAAACACAAGAGCAAACAAGACATTTCTATCAACAAAGCCGTGCGTATCGCGGCGCACCAATACATTCCCCGCGGGAGACAGACCGGCGGGAAAGGAAAGGCGTGAAGAGCAAAAATGGCCAAAGACAAGATGTATGGCAAGACCCTTCGCAAAAATTTCGCTCGACATGAGGAGATCATGGAGATGCCGAACCTTCTGGAGCTTCAGAAGAAGTCCTACCGGTGGTTCCTCGACGAGGGGCTTCAGGAGGTGTTCACCGACGTCGCCTCGATCACCAACTACGCGGGCAATCTTGAACTGAGCTTCATCAGCTACAAGATGGACGAGGCCCCCAAGTACGACGTGGAGGAGTGCAAGGCGCGCGACGCCACGTATGCCGCCCCGCTCAAGGTCAATGTGCGTTTGTACAACAATCAGACGCAGGAGATCAAGGAGCAGGAGATATTCATGGGCGACTTCCCGCTCATGACGCAGTCCGGCACCTTCGTCATCAACGGCGCCGAGCGCGTGGTCGTCAGTCAGATCGTTCGCTCTCCGGGTGTGTACTACGGCAAGGAGATCGACCTCAAGACCGACCTGCCGCTGCTCACCAGCACCGTGATCCCCTACCGCGGCGCGTGGCTGGAGTATGAGACGGACGCGAGCGAGGTGTTTTGGGTCCGCATCGACAAGAACCGCAAGCTCCCCATTACCGAGCTGATCCGCGCCATCGGCGGTCAGGTCGAGCAGTACGCCGGCCTCAAGACCGACACCGGCATCCTCGACCTCTTCGGCGACGACGACCGCATCAGGGTCTCGCTGGAGAAGGACGCCTGCAAGACCTACGAGGAGGCCATGCTGGAGCTCTACCGCAAGCTCCGTCCGGGCGAACCGCCCACGGTCGAGGCCAGCGAGAGCCTGATCAAAAGTCTCTTCTTCGATCCGCGCCGCTATGATCTGTCCATGGTCGGCCGCTACAAGTTCAACAAGAAGCTCTCGCTGTGGGCCCGTATCCACGGCCAGAAGCTCGCCTATCCCGTCGCCGATCCGCGCACGGGAGAGATCCTCTTCGACGCCGGCCATGTCGTGACGAGCGACGAGGCGCACGAACTGGACGCCATCGGCGTCAACGACGTGACGCTCGACCTCGACGGCGCGACGCTGCGCGTTTTCTCGAACAACATGGTCGATCTCAGCCGCTTCGTGGACTTTGACCCCGTCGCCGAGTGCGGCATCAAGGAGCGCGTGTGCAAAAGCGTACTTGAGGAGCTGCTGGAGAAGTACGAGGGCGAGGAGCTCAAGGAGGCCATCCGCGACAACGCCGACCGTCTCGCGCCCAAGCATATCCTCGCGGACGATATCCTTGCGAGCATCAACTACATGAACGCGCTGGCGCACGGCATCGTCACCAGGGACGACATCGACCACCTTGGCAACCGCCGTCTGCGCTGCGTGGGCGAGCTGCTGCAAAATCAGTTCCGCATCGGCTTCAGCCGCATGGAGCGCGTCATCCGTGAGCGCATGACCATTCAGGATCTCGACATCGTGACGCCGCAGAGCCTTATCAATATCCGCCCCGTGACCGCGGCAATCAAGGAGTTCTTCGGCTCCAGCCCGCTCTCGCAGTTCATGGATCAGACGAACCCGCTCGCGGAGCTGACGCACAAGCGCCGCCTTTCCGCGCTCGGCCCCGGCGGTCTTTCCCGCGAGAGGGCCAACATGGAGGTCCGCGACGTGCACTACAGCCACTACGGCCGTATGTGCCCC
>CAVKBJ010000126.1:0-28443 GCA_963654505.1 Lachnospiraceae bacterium | reverse complement strand
GGCACAGCGGCTCGCGGAATTGCTGGAGCAGTATGATGCTGCCCATCCGGACGATTCCTCTCTGAACAGAGACGTGATAAAAGCTGCCAATGAAGCGGAAAGCAAGAGTCGGCAGGTGGAGGCGGTCACCAAGCTTATCGACAACAGCGCGATGCAGAGCAAGGAGACTGTAGGCGGTATCGTCCATCAAGCCCTGTCTGCCGCTTCCCAAAAAGCTAAGGAGGTACAGAGCATCATTGGCGCGTGGAGCGATGAACCGGGAAACCTCCAAAGAACACCTGCCAATCTTACCCTTTTGGAGCGTGTCCGGGCAAGTGCGAACCTGCGGGATGTTTCCCGATACCTCGGCCGCTTCCGGGAGATATTTGCGCAGGGAAAGCGGAATGGATACGCCTATGGGCGCGGTGAGAAGTATTCACTGGAGCTGGGCAATGACCTCTCCCGTGCGTTGACCTCGGAGCTTGCTATGCTGGCTGCACCGGAGACGCTGCCGCTGTTCCTGCGGAAGTACCAGCGAAGGCAGATCAAGCAATATCGCCGCCGTGAGCCCATCTACAAGGGCGCGGGCGATATCATCTGCTGCCTCGACGAATCCGGCTCCACCGCAGGCGAATGTGCCGCGTGGGGCAAGGCCGTTGCGCTGGCACTGTTGGATATTGCGGAAAGCGAGGGACGCAAATTCGCCCTCGTCCACTTCTCCGGCTCGGGCAGATTTCAGACGGACCGGTTTCTTCCGAAGCAGACAACGGTGGAGGATAAGCTGCGTGCGGCTGAGACTTTTCTTGACGGCGGTACGGATTTTTGCACACCGATGAACGAAGCTCTGTGGCTGATGCGGGAAGGAGGCTTCGACAACGCCGATATTGTGTTTATCACCGACGGCGAGTGCGCTTTGACGGAGGACTATATCGCGGAATTGCAAAAAGCGCAGGCTGAGCGTCGATTTACGATCACGGGTATCCTGCTGGGTCATGAAAACTGCGGCATAGACTTCAGCTTGAAGTCTTTCTGCCAAAATATCTATCGTACCAGCGAGCTGACAGGCGAAGCCATCATCCATGAGTTGGTGAGCGGTTTGGTGTAAGCCCTGCATATAGTTCCATAATGGGGAATATCCCTTCAACAAGAATGTTAGAGAAACACAATGTTCCTTTGGCATTCTTTGATTAGGGGAATCGATCCATCCAAAACTTGAAATCCATTCAGCCTCTGTGCATAGTGATTTCATTAAGCCGGAAACGAAAGTATCCAAAATGAAACGCGTACCAATGACTGCCGTGCCTGCTTATGGCAGGCTTTTTTGTACTTGTTGGCCTTTTGTTCTCTAATTATGGCTTACAACGATTGGCGGGAGTGCATCTCGCGCGACAGCGTGAGACAGAACACGCAGGCGGAGAAAGAACGCTATTCCAGCAAGCCGCCCGTCGAGGGAATGCCGGTGTACTGTCTGCAACACACCTGTTTGGGCAAGCCGGATAAGCGGCTCGACTGCAAGAATTTCGACAGGCTGGAAGCGGACCGAAAGTATTTCCGCGTTTACCGGTACGATGAGAACGGCGAGATGATTGCCGCCGGTATGTGCGCGCAGTGGGAAGATGACGAGGAATTTATGCTCAAGTCTTTCTCACAGTATTATTCCGGTCTGAGCGGCAGGGGACAGCCCTTTGCTTCGGAGAGTTCGGTCGATACCGAAGCCGAAAAGCGAAAGAAGCGGGGCATGAGTGTCATGCCCCCGCTTTTGCCGTGCCTGCGGTCATATTTTCTTGTAGATGGTCAGGACGTTCTCACCGTTTTCGTAGACGTAGCGCACATCGTCCATGCTGGTTTTCACCATGTAGATGCCCAGCCCGCCGATTGGCCGCTCGTCGGCGGCGAGCGTAACGTCCGCGTCGGCTTTGGCAAGCGGGTCGAAGGGCTTGCCGTGGTCGCGGAACTCGATGGTGACGGCCTTCGGCTCACGCTCCGCCACGCAGCGGACGACTGTTTCGCCCTGTTCGGGGGCGTAGGCGTATCGGGCGATGTTGACGAACAGCTCCTCGACCGCGATCTGGATTTGAACGCGCGTTTCCATCGGACAGTCGAGCCGGTCGAGCCGGTCGTCCACAAGCGCCTGCACGCGGTCGAGCTCGTCGCTCGACGCGGGCACGACCAGCGTGTTGCCATCCGCCGACGCTCCACGGTAGGTGATGCCGAGCATGGTAATGTCGTCCGCCTGCTCGGCGCCGTCGGCAAAGTTCCTGAGTGCCGCGCGGATGTAGGGCAGCAGCTCGTTCATCTTCAGCTCCTTTGCCTCATCGCGGTTGAGCGCCGCCTTGAGACGGTCCTCGCCGAAGAGCTCCTCGTTCGGGTCGAGCGCCTCGGTCACGCCGTCGGTGTAGAGAAAGAGCGTGTCGCCCGGTTCAAGGCGGAGCCGATCGCTCTCGTACCGCATTCCCTCCAGCCCCGCCAGCACGAAGCCGGGGTCCATCTTGAGGTATTCGTACTCCCTGCCGCGGCGGCGCAGCAGCGGCGCATTGTGCCCGGCGTTGACAAAGGTGAAGTCGCCGCTGTTGATGTCCAGCAGGCCCATGAAAGCGGTGACAAACAGGCCCTCGCCGTTATTTTCGCAGAGCTGGTCGTTCGCGCGGTCGAAGACCTGCGCGAGCGGTTCGCCGGTGAGAGCCTGATTTTTGATAATCGTCTTGGCAATGACCATGAACAGCGCAGCCGGAACGCCCTTGCCGGAGACGTCCGCCATCACGACGGCAAGATGCGTGTCATCCACCATAAAGAAATCGTAGAAGTCACCGCCGACCTCCTTGGCGGGGTCCATCGTGGCATAGATATCGAACTCGTGGCGCTCCGGAAAGGCGGGGAATATGCAGGGCAGCATATCGTGCTGGATCTGCGTGGCCACGTTCAGCTCCGCGCCGATGCGCTCCTTTTCCGCCGTCACGGCAGTCAGATCATGGATGTAGGTCTTCAGGCTCGCCGTCATCTGATTAAAGGCGTCGGCGAGCGTTTCAATTTCGTCGCCGGTCTTGACCTCGATTCTCTTGTCGAGGTCGCCGCCGCTGATGCCCTCGACTTCCTCGGTAAGGTGCGAGATCGGACTTGTGATGCGTCCAGCCAGTGTGCGTCCGAACGCCGCTGCGCCGGCCATCGTTGCGGCCATAACGGCGGCGAAGATCAGCAGAGTCGTGATGATGATGCCGCTGATCTCGCTGCCGGCCTGATCGGAGAGCGCGGCGATCCTCGCCTGTCCTTCCTGTGCGGGGCGCAGGACCTCGTCCACGTCTATGACCGTGATCACGCCCCAAGGGATGCTTTCCATCGGCTCGTAAGCGAGATAGAGGGACTTGCCGTCCATCTCGACCATTGAAACGCCGCTGCGGCCAGAGGCGATGCCGCGCACGACGTCGCGGACGGACTCGTTCCCTTCGTTCATCAGATTGCGTGCGCCGACCACGTGGCCCTCGTCGTCTACTGTCAGGTTGCGCGACATGATGACCTGCCCGCTCTGATCCACCACAAGGGCGTAGCCCGTTTCACCGATGGTCAGTTCCGTGGCGGAGGTACCGATGTCGTCGAGCGTCGAGCCGATGGAAACGACCGCACGCAGCGTACCGTCCGGCCCGTACACCGGCTTGCCGCAGGCCACGGCGAACCCGCGGCCAAAGGAGTCCTCAAAAACCTGCGACCACGCGAGCTTTCCGCTGTTCGCCGCCTTGCGGTACCACGAGCGCTCCACGGGATCGAGATGCCCCATCGAGGTTTTAAGACCCGCGTTTTCATCACACATGATGATAAAGCCGCTCTCCGTGCCGATCTGCGTCGTGCCGGCGCCGTCAAGAAATTCGCTCACGCCGTTCATTTGCAGCGTCAGGTTGCCGATCAGGCCCACCTCGTCCGCCACGAGCGCGGGAGAGGTGCGCTCGGCATAGACGATCTGCGCGGTGTAAACGCCCTGATCGTCGGCGCTGGGCGGATCAATGCCGATCCGCCCGAACGAGTCGGGAGAGGCGTACAGATCCTCTGCCACGGCGGCAAGAATGTCCACTTGGCTCATGATGCTCTGGAGCTTCGCCTCCACGGTTTCCGCTGTGGAGGCAGCCTGTGCGCTGAGCTGATCGAGCGCCTCGTTCTCCAAAAGCGTGCGGCTGTTCTCCGCCGCCTGCGTGCCCATGTCGGCGGTGATGCGAAGGGTCTGGCTCTGCATTCGCAAAAGGCCGGACACGGCCGCAATGCCCAGAATGATGACCGACACGACGGACAGAACAGTCATGGCGCGCGCGATGCGCGTGCGGATGCTGCTCTTTTTTACGTTCTCTCGCATAGCTGCCTCCTGATCTGCTCCACAAAGGGAGAATATTCGGGGATATAGGGAATGCCGTCGAGCGGCACGGGAGCGCGCAGCGGGTGGTGCAGGATCATGTAAACGCCGTCCGCCGCGCAGGGCAGAAAGCCGGTGAAGATAAAGCCGCGCATGCGGGCAAGGCGGTAGGCCTCTGCGCAGCCGTCCGTGCTGATGTTGAGATAGAGGTTCACGGTCTGCCCGGGGCGCTCCGCCACAGGCACGATAAAACCCTCCAGCCGCGCGGAAAAGTCCGCGCCGCAGCGCCGGTTCCACAGCGCGAGCGTGGCGTGGCGCTCGTCGTTCTCCGCGGCCCACACGCCCTCGCCCGTCGGCGGCTGCGCATCGTCGAAAAATACCGGACGGCAGCCGAGCGCATTGAGCGTTTCCGTGCCGAGCGGGCGCAGCTCCTCCGGCAGCCAGACGCGCGCCTCCCGCTCCGCGCCGCAGCGCTTGACCGCCACGGACTGCGGGATCTTGGCATAGTTCCCGTTTTGGAAGTGATAGCGGAACCGCTCCTTATCAAATACGTTGAGCAGGAAGCCGCAGGCCGTGAAGCCCATGCCCTTGAGCGTTTTCTGTGAAATGAGGTGACAGCCCAGCGCGCGGGCGAACAGTCCCGTGGTATCCGGCAGCTTCTCCGCGCGGCGCATGGTGTGCAGCGCCAGCGGCAGGGCCAACCCGTAGCCGTTGCACGAGCGCACGATCACCTGACAGGCGATCTCCACCAGCCCGTTGAAATGCTCCGAACGCTCGTAGGCTGTGATGCCGGCGATCCTGCCATCGTCCGTCTCCGCCACGGAAAAGCGCAGCGCGCCGCTTGCCTCGTGCTCGAGCACGCCCTGCTCGGTGTAGAGGTAGGGCTTGACGTAGGTAGCGCCGTAGGCGTCTGTGATGCAGGCGATGATCTGCGGTGCGTCCTCCGTGCGGAACGGACGGAGGGTGAACGCGCGCTCGTCCCACGTATTGCGGTTTTTGAGTATCATAGGAAAGGACCTCCCAATGCCGGTTACAGAATCACGGTCAGGTTATTCACGCCGAAGGTGGTCTTATAGTCCACCAGCTTCGCGGACGAAACGATCATGGCGATGCCGAGACTGTCGTCCAGTCCGTTGAGCAGACTGTCCAGCTCGTCGGCCTCGTCCGCGCTCTCGGCGCGGCGGCGCTCGTAGTAGTCGATGGGGTTGAACGGCTCGCCCGAGCAACGGATGCGCAGCAGGACCGTCGGCTCCTCCCCACCGCCGGGGGCGATCAGGATACGCACGTTGACGTTCTGGTCGCTCCGGTCGGGAAAGCAGTGCTCCAAAATGCTCACGAGCATTTCCTCGATCGAGAGCGGGATGAGCATGGACAGGCGTGTATCCAGCTCGTTCTCCTCGCAGAACGCAGAGATGCGCTGTGAGGCGTCCAGGACCTCGGAGAGCTCCGTGCGGACGGAGAAGGAGATGAACCGCCCCTCCTCATAGCGCCGTTCGAGCAGCAGGACGCCGTGCAGCTCGCGGTGGCGGCGCAGGAAAATAGCAAGCGCCGCGGCGAGCGTCAGCCACGCGAGCAGCTCGCCCGCGGTGAACGAGAGCCACACGCCCGCAAGTCCCCACGCGGCGAGCAGCCGCGCGCAGAGCACGGGAAAAAGATAGGCGCGGCACATAGTCAGCAGGTTTGCGAGCCACGTCCGTCCGGCGGAGAGGTAGTAGTTCATGGCGACGGACGAGAGCATTGCCGGCGGCAGGCTGAGGGCGAACAGCCGTACCGCTGGAACGGCGAGCGCGAGCGTCTGCGCATCGGCAATGCCGAACAGGCGGCAGAACGGCGCGGCGAACAGCGCGAGCAGTGCTGCGGTCGGAACGATCAGTACAAGTCCCATACGAATCGCCTGCACCTCGATCTGACGCAGGCTCGTGCCGTCGCGCTCGCTGGTGAACACGCCCACGAAGGGGCCGGTGGTTTGCGTCAGGCCGTTGATAAAGACGATCGAAAGGTTGCCCGCCATCGACACCACGCTGAACGCGGAAAGGCCGTTCTGACCCGCGAGCGAAACGATGATGAGGTTGAGCGCCATCGTCCGCAGCGTGCTGCACAGGTTGTTGAGCGCCGCGGGGCTGCCCGCGGCCATCACGCGTGCGGCGAGCGGCTGCGTTTTCGTCAGCGGGCAGAGACGGAACGCGCTCCCGCGGCGCAGCAGGATTGCCCAGCCCGCGAGCGCCGTGATCACGTTGGACACGGTGCAGCCGAGCGCGACGCCTGCAAGCCCCATATCAAGGGCGAGGACGCAAAACAGCTCCAGTCCGACGCTCGCGGCGGCCAAAAAGAGAAAAAGTCCCATCGAAACGCGGTGCTTCCCCTCCAGCTTGAGCAGGAAGTAGGGCGGGTACACGCCCGCGATGCCCACGCCGCCGAGAAGGTAGAAGAGAAGATACTGCCGCACCGGCTCAAGGAGCGCGCCGTCCGCGCCCAGAAGCCGCGCGAGCGGCGCAGAGAGCGCGATCCCCGCGAGCGCGAGCAGCAGACTCACGCCCAGCGAGAGGAAAGCCGCGAGCGTCACGGCGGCATTGCAGCCCTCACGGTCGTCCCGCCCCGTACACCATGCCGCCACGGAGGACGCGCCCGCGCCAGCGAGCGAACCGATGGTGGCGAAAACGAAATAAACGGGGTTGACGATGCTCAGCACCGCCAGCGACTCGTGCCCGAGCAGGTTGCCGGCGATAAGGCTGTTGGCCAGCGTCGAGGCTATCACGCCGCCGACGGACAAAATGGCGGGCAGGAGCGCCCCGCGGAACGTATCGGAAATAAAGCGGCTGCTGTCGTGCAGGCCGCCGGTAAGCTGTGTCTGAGCCATGAGGAGACCTCCGGTGCGGGCTTTCCCCCGCGTTTGCGGCATATACTGTCAGGTATTCGCTGCGCTCAGTATAGCATATTGCGGGCGGCTGTGCAAATGACCGAGGGTGTTTTTGCCGCTTTTTTAGGGAAAATTTAGAATTCCAAGGAGAAATGTATGCTACAATGAAAGCAATAAAACAGGCGGGGCGTCCCGCCGCGATCACAAGGACGGAGGTGCTTGCATGGAACTTGGATACATACCGGCACAGGAGCTGGACGTTTTCCGCTCTCTGTTGCTGCCGGAGGTCGCTGACGCGATCGGCCGCGGCGAGCCGCTGACCGCGTTGGCCCTGACGGAGGACGAGGTGGCCGTCGGCGCGGCCGCGGGATATTTAGAGGAGCATTATTTCCTGCTCCTCTCGCTCTATATCGCGCCCGAATACCGCCGCCGCGGCGGCGGGCGGATGCTGGTGGAAAAGTTAGCGGAGCTGATCCGCCCGTACACCGACACGCTGCGCGCCCCCTTCACCGTCACGAAGGAAGAACACGAAACGCTCGCCCCCTTCTTCACGGCGCTGGGCTTTGAGGAGGAGGCGGACGATGGGAGGAATATCTACTTTGCCCCGCTGGGGAAAACGGCGGAGTCTTCCTTTTTCTCCGTCCCCGCAAAGCCATTTGGCACACAGCTTTCTAAGCTGAGCGAGGGTGCGCTCTCCTTGGTAGAAAAGGCCGCGTTCGCGTCGGAGGCGCCGCTGCCGGACGACGGCCTCCGCTCCGCCGACCGCGAGGTGAGCGCGGCGAGCTTCAACGGCAGCGAGCCGCAGGCCCTCGTACTCTTTGAGCGCTCGCAGTCCGGCGCGCTGTCGCTCTCGGCGGCGTGGTCCGTTAGCCGCGATCCCGCCGTTTTGCCTGCGCTGCTGCGCTCGGCGATGGCGTACGCGCGGGCAAAATATCCGCCCGAAACGCCGCTGTTCGCGCAGGCCGTCAATCCCGCGTCCGCCGCGCTGGTGCAGGCGCTGATGCCGGAAGCGGTTCCAATCTCCCGCGCCTATTCGCTCACGCTGCTCGCGGACGATACCGAAAATTCATGATCTCAGGAGGTCAAGCTCATGCCCGATAACAAGCTTCAACAGGTCAAGCAGACGCAGAAGAAGGATCAGCAAGCCCTCGACCAATCGTTCAAAAGGCTGCAAACGTGGGGCGAGGGGGTCCTTGAAGACTACGGCGTATCATTGCTGTCAGAAGAAGAGTACATAGCGGAAACCCGCGAAAAAACGAAGAAATTTATCATTCGCAAGCAGCTCGAGGCCAACGAGCGTCTCGGCGGCGCGGTGCAGCAGCAGGTTCAGCCGGCGCAGGCGCACAAGGCCGCCGCGGGCGCGCCGGAGCAGCCCGAGCCGCCCGCCGAGCTCACCCGCAAGCAGCGGCGCGAGCGTGCGCGCAGGGAAAAGGCGGCCAAGAAGCACAACAAGTCCTTCACGGCGGACACCTACGATATGCATGAGGGCCTTAACGACGTGATCCAGAGCAGGAACGCAGTCGTTAAGAATTATGCCGAGGAGTTTACGAAAAAGCACGTTGACCCGCGTGTGCTGAACGCATTCTGCGATAGCTTCCACCTCAACAAGCGCGGCCTTGCGGCCTCAAAAGCGGACAGACAGATCAAAAAGAACAACGAGCAGTTCGTTGAGGATTATCTGAGCTGCGACGTAAAGAAGCGCGAAAAGCACCTGAATAAAATGTGCGAGCAGATTATGCACACCGACCTGACGTTCGCGGATCTGACCGACGCGAAGATCCAGAAAAACAGCGCGGCGCTCAAGAGCTTTTTCGACCGTGCGCTGTACTTTGAGAACGTGCAGAAGGATCCCGTCAACAAGCCTTATTTCGACGCGCTGCCGCCCGAAGAACTTGCCGCGCTGAACGTGAAGCTGGATCTGTATGTGACCATGGGCAGCTATTTTGCTGACCGCGCAGCCTCTCTCGGCGTGGACAACAACTCGGGCGAATACCTTGGCGAGGGGGCGATAAAGGCGTTCCGCGGCTTAAGCGAGGTCAGGCGCGGGGATGTGCAGAATAAGCTCGACAATCTCTTCGGTAACTACTATGAGGCGATGGACCCCGTTGTGGAAAAGGAAAAGGAGCTCTGTCGGAAAGACATCATCAGAGAGGCGGAGGCAACCGAGAAGGAACGCCGCAAGTTGGATAACGACACTGATCCGACCACGTTTACAAACGTCGCCATCGGCTATGCGCGCGAAGAGGTGGATCGCGTCCGCGATCATATTTCCTCGAACCCCGAACGCTATGAAGCGCTGAGTCAGCAGCAAAAAAGATTTGTTGAAAACCTCTATCAGGGTTTCTACAAAACCATGGATCTCGTCAACGATATGGTGATCGAGGCCCGCTCCTTGCAGGCGGTCATAGACCGGTACAGGGAGGATGGTGTGTCCATGCGCAGCTTGCCCATGCACATCCGTGCGCTGGTGCAGAACGCCGTTAAAAGGTCCGATGAGCTGGACGCCAAGAGTTCGGAGCTTCGCCAGCACGCGACTGCGATCTCGGATCTGATCGATTATCTGGTGCGCGGCAAGAAGCTCAGCGCGGCCGCGGACGATCTGCGGAAACAGAGGATCTATCAGGACGCCCCGCTCTATAAGAAAAAGAAAGACGTTAAGGACGAGGACGGCGAAGAGGACTGACAAACATTGATTAGGAGGCGTACGCCATGAAGCGGCTGGCGGCACTCGCGGCCTTTAAGCTCTCGCTTTTTCTCAAGCCCCGCGTCAGCGAGGAGTTTTTCCGGCGGTACAGCCGCCTGATCTCCGCCGACGTGACGGAGAAAGAGGTGGAGTCCTACCCCCGAGGAGGACGCGGAGGAGCTGTTTTTCGACCGGCTGGGCGTCGCCGAGCGCTACTGCGTCTTGCAGGAGCTGTGCGGCGGCGATCCCATCGCCCTCACCGCCGTCGAGCTCTATCTGCTCGCCCTCATGGAGGAGCGGACGGTCGAGCTGCTGCGCGAGGGGCTGGGGCTTGCCGAGGGGCTGACCATCGAGGCCGCGGGGCGGATCGCCTATCCCGGGGAGGAGACGGTCGATCTCGCACAGCGGCTTCGCGCGGCTTTCGACCGCGTTGAGCTGCTGCTTCAGGCCGAACCGGGCCGCGACTGGTGGAAAGCGCCCTTCCGTCTGGACGGGCGGTTGGCGGCGTGGCTTTCCGGCGACGATACGCCCGCGCGCGAGATAGCGGCGGACTGCGCGGTGTTCCGTCCCGACGACGTTCTTCCCTCCACCGTACTCACGGGGGATCTTTCAGCACAGACCGCGGAACGGCTCAACGCCGAGGGCGGCTTTTCCATCGTTCACGTTTCGGGCGAGACCGGCAGCGGCCGGCGGCACTTCGTCCGCCATACCGCCCGTGCCATGAGGCGCGAGGTGCTCTGCGTTTCCTTTGACGCGGTGGGAGAGGATGGTATCCTGCTCGAACGGCCGTGGCGGCTGGTGCTGCGCGAGCTGCTGCTCAGCGACCGCCTTTTGTGCCTGAGCGGGCTGGACTGCCCCGCCGAGAAGCGGCAGGCGCGCTTGCCCGCGCTGCTGCGGCGGATCGAGCAGACACTCAAGCCACTGGGACGCCCCGTTTTTCTGACCACCGCGCCGGACGTGAAGGTCGTGCCCTTCCTCACCGCGCCGGTCCGAACGATCAGCATACCGACGCCGACCATTCCGCAGAGCGCGCGGCTTTGGCGCGAGTTGGCCGAGAGTCGGCTGGAGGGCGCGGAGGATTTCCCTGCGGAGGGGCTTGCCGCAAAAATGACGCTCACCGCCGGTCAGATAACGCGCATCGTCGAGCTTCTGCGTCTCAGCGCCCCGCGAGGGCCGTGGCGGGAGCGGGATATTTTCCGCCTGTGCTATCAGGTGCTCGACGACGGGCGCTATGAGAATATCCGCTTTGTGGACGCTGCCTACACGTGGGACGATCTGCGGCTCGAAGCGCCACTCATCGCCTCGCTGCAGGCCGTGTGCGCGCAGGTGGAGCATCAGGGCCTCGTGCTCGACGAATGGGGCCTGCGCCGCCGCTATCCCTACGGGCGCTGCGTGTCGGTGCTGATGTCCGGCCCGCCGGGCACGGGCAAGACCATGACCGCGCAGGTGCTCGCCGCGCGGCTGGGGCTGGAGCTTTACAAGGTCGATCTCTCGCAGATCGTGGACAAATACATCGGCGAAACGGAAAAACGCCTGCGGCAGGTGTTTGATCAGGCGGAAAAGAGCAATATGGTCCTCTTTTTCGACGAGGCGGACGGCCTGCTCGGCAAGCGCAGCGAGGTCAAGGACGCGAAGGACAAGTACGCCAACACCGAGGTTGCCTATCTTCTCCAGCGCATGGAGGAGTATCAGGGCATCGTACTCATGGCGACCAATCAGGCCGGCAGCATGGATGCGGCCTTTGTCCGCCGCTTCCGCTACCATCTGGTCTTCACGCTGCCGAATGAGGCGCTGCGCCGCGCCATTTGGGAGGACGCTCTGCGCGGCATCCAGACGGATTACCTCGCGCGGCAGTTCCGGCTCTCCGGCGCGCAGATCAAAAACACCGCCCTCAACGGCGCGTACCGCGCCGTTGAGGGCGGCGAGCTGCGCATGGATCACCTGATCCGCGCGGTCTTTCAGGAGCTGCAAAAGGAGGGCAAGGTCATGCTTGCGAGCGAGTTCGGCGAGTATGGCGTGATGCTCAGCGAATTTCTCTCAGAGTCGGAATCGTAAGAACTCCAAGAGCAGGAGGTATTATTTATATGTCGCACGCTTATGCAGAGCCCACACAGGAACGGGAGCGGGAAGTTACCGCGCCCTCCCCTGCTGCACAACAAAATGAAGTCGTTTCTTCCCGCCCCCAGTCTCCTGCTCCGCTCCGCTCGACGCCGCTCAGGGCGGCCTACTGGACTGGTTTCGGGGTATGTTTGGCGGAACGTCCAACGAAGAAGCCGGAGACGAGACTGGGGAAGAAACCGCCGGGCAGGCCAATGCCTCCGCGGAGGAACAGCAGTGGAAAGACGATTCCTATGGTCCGATGGATCTCCGCCTTGTTACCACGAAGCCGGACAATAACTCTCCGCTCAAAGACTATGTTCAGAACTACACACAGGAGGGGCCGGCACAGGCTCCGATTTTCGAGACGCATAGCTTCGTTCCCCGCGAGGCGGTGGACAATGAGGGTATGGAACATCTTCATAGCTTCATCGGTCTGCGCTTCACCCAGATGGACAAGGATTCCGCCCGCTATACCCGAAAGCGGCTGAAGGTCAGCTTCGGCGGCGGCGGAAGCGCTTTCGCAGACCACGGCACACTGATGAACGACTACAACACGCAGGCGGATATGTCCACAGAGACGCCAATCAGGCGGGACCAGCTGGAAGCCGTCATGAACGCGATCCCCGCCGAGGCCAACAATCCCTACAACGTCCTGACCCACAACTGCAACCACTTTACCCAGTCACTGGCCGAGATGGTGGGCGCTTCCGTGCCCGCGCAGCTGCACGACTCGGTGCTGGGCCCCATCGGCACTTACAAAAATCTGCCCAACGCGGCGGAGCAGGGGCAGCAGGGGCGCACACGGTTCTTCCAGGGCGGCGGCATGGGAAAGTCGGAAAATTCTCAGATGTTCGGAGAGCGCGGCAAGGAGCTTGTCTCAAGGTTCACGGATACCGCGAGATCCGCGGCCCGCTGGGACGGTCTGCCGTTTATGCTCTACCCCTCTCTGAGCGGCGCCGCAGAACGGGTGCAGGAGGCGGCGGCTCCGATGAAGGATTATCTCGGCAATCCGAGATTGCAGTCGGAAAACGACGAGCAGAGGGTGGAGACGATCGTTCGAAGCACGACCGAAGCAGCAGAAAATCTGATCCACCTTCACCTGTGGAAGGGACACCCGCGGGTCAATATGGCCGCCATGAAGGTCATCGCCATGGCCAACAATCTGCACAGCACACTTCTGCCGGAGCATCGTCCCATCGGCAGCTACTCTGAGCAAGAACTGAATGCAGTCCTCACCTAGCCCACGAAGGCGAAGGAGAACGCGAAAGCAAGCTACGACCAGAGCGTGCGAATTTATAAGCGCACCCATAGAGAAGACAAGATCGCCGGACTGGAGCGCGGCGTTGAAAACAAAGATCTGTTCTCATCTACCACCAACAGGTACGATCCCGCCGGCAGTCAGCAGACACTCTCCGGCCCGGGAGCTATTTTCCTGCAATCTATGGGGCCGGAGCCGCACGCCCTGATACGCGAATTTACCCCCGCTTCCAGTGAAGACAAGACTGAACGCTGCATGGAAATGCTGCGGCGAATCAGAGATGTGGCCGCGACCGAAAAGACTGGAACGCCTGAAAACGAGATGTGCGTTGACACATGCCTTTCTGTATTCTCCCAGGGCCGCGACGATCTGACGCCTTCTCAGCTGGGCGCTCTGACGGTCCACGCCATGCTCGGCGCTTTGCAGGAGGCAGCTTCGCGGGGGACCATGGAGAGCATCATAAGGAGTCTTGGCAGTTACTCCGATGTTATTGCCTCCAATCGCAGCAACGACAGCTTGGACAATGCGGAGAACGATAGGGTGACGAAAGCCGTTGACCGTTTTACAGGCAAGTCCAAATTCGTTGACCCCTCGACTGGCGAAACGAAAGAACGAGATGCCAATCCGACAAGGCTGGAGATGCTGAAGCTGGTCAATGAAATAGAGAAGGCAATGGCAGCTAAATTTGAGGAGGCCCGGGCGAGCGCCGCCCGGCCGCAGACTTCAACAGAACGATAGGAGGGAACGAGCGTGGGAAAAAAGCTGCACCTTGATCCGCTTGCGGAGCGGGATGCCAACGATGTCGGCGAAAGGTTCATGCACAGCCATGATGTGGTGGGCGACATGAGCCGCGCCTACGGGCGCGACCTTTCTTCGGTACAGATCCACACGGACGAGAGCGCAGCGCGGCGTGCAAAGGAGCGCGGCGTGGACGCCTTCTCGACCGGGAAGGACGTTTTCTTTGCCCGCGGCGCTTTCGATCGGAACGATCCTGCCAGCCGGGGGGCTGCTGGCGCATGAGCTGAGCCACTCGCTCCAACAGGGCGTGGGCGGCGCGTCCGCGATGGCGCAGGCCGCACCGATGGGCGCGGAGCAAGGCGGCCTTTTGGACTGATTCCGCAGGATCTTCCACAGGAGAAAGAAACCGGAGGACGAGGTGAGCTTCGCCACGGGCGGAGAGTCGCCTACCGCCGCCAACATCGGAAAATTCCTCCGTGAGGCCGATCACAACAAAACGCGCTTTGATGACCCGAGCCGTGAAGGGCTTTTCGAGCAGGTCACAGACCAGTTCAAGGACACGGCCGTTTACGGCGACGCCATGTCGCAGCCGCTTCAGCGTCCCTCCGGCGGCGTGATGTTCAACGGGAACATACCCTCGCGTATTCTCTCAGAACTTTCCGGTGCGCTCGGCGGCGACATGACGCGGGAGCAGGTCGGTGCGCTTTATGAAAAGCTGCTTGGCGGCGGACGCTACGCGGAGCTTAGAAGATTTAAGGAAAGCGGGAAGCTCACGCCTGAGCTTCAAGAGGAGATGGATCGCTACACGCTGGAGCAGATTGCGGGGATGGACGCCAATTTTGACGAGGGAATACACGAGCTGAAGGCGATCCAGCTTGCCCAGCTGCGCCGTCTGAAGGACAAATATGGCATCTACGGCAGTCAGACGCACCCGGAGGACTTTCTCACCCGCGCAGGCCCTGAGCTGCTTGCCGACATGGGGCTGCTGCAGGATGTTGAGGTGATGATGCAGCGAGGAGGTCATTATTTCGACTATGAAAACAATGCCGACGATCAGGAATACCGCACCCTGAGCAACTATTATAACAATATGTACGGTTCGTTGTTCGCCTATATCGGTACCGACCAAAATGCCATGGGAGGGGATTTCAGCCCGGGAAGTGAGAGTCTTGAATTCTTCGGCCGTATGGCTGCGCCGAAGCAGGCGGTGGAGAGCGAAGCCGCCGTGCAGGCGCTCGGCGGGCGGGGCTTTACCGAAAAGCAGCAGAAGGCTTACGAAAAGCGTGTGAGAAAGCGCTTCGGAAAGGGCGACCTGATAAAGCGCCTCTTTGGCCGCTTCGCAAAAAAGTAAGCGGTGGGCCGGTTATAAAATAATCTGAGGGAGGGCTTGAAGATGGCAGGAAAACTGCACCTTGATCCGCTCGCGGAGCGGGAGGCCAACGACGTCGGCGAAAGGTTCATGCACAGCCGAGACGTGGTGGGCGACATGAGCCGCGCCTACGGGCGCGAACTTTCTTCGGTACAGATCCACACGGACGAGAGCGCGGCGCGGCGTGGATGCCTTTTCGACAGGACGGGACGTTTTCTTCGCTCACGGTGCTTTTGATCAAAACGATTCGGCCAGCCGGGGGCTCTTGGCGCACGAGCTGAGCCACTCACTTCAACAGGGCGTGGGTGGCGCGCCCGCGATGGCGCAGGCCACGCCGATGGGCGCGGAGCAGGGTGGTTTCCTCGACTGGTTCCGCGGCCTTTTTGGGCGCAGGAAAAAGCCGGAGCTGGATATCTCAGAGCCGACGCTCGTTACAGGGCCGTTCAGCAAGAAAATGATAAACGACACCGGCGACGAAACAGTACGCAGCTTTCAAAATCCGCGCAGCTGCGCGATACACCAGATGGTACAGAACGCCAGCCGCGAGCAGCTGCAGGATCCCGCGCTGCGGAAGCTCGTGATTGAGGACTATAACACCAGCATGAACAGCCGTCTGCTCGCGATGAACAACAGTACGAAGAGCGATATGGACAGTCAGGCATTTCACCGCGGCGCCGGCGAGCTGTCTACGATGAACACCATGCTTTCGAGCATGCTTCCGGAGGATTTCAGTACGCAGGTCATGACAGCGCAGAAGTCCGGCGGCACAGACAGCGCGATGGATTTCATCAGCGATTCCGTCGAAGCGAACGGGGACGTGATGAACTTTATCGGCGCGCTCGCGCCTTCGTTCGAGGGAGTGAAAAATTATGCCGACCCCGCGGAGCGCTCGGCCATCCATGATGAACAATCTCGTGCTGCGCAATGTCAACGGCGCGATCGGCAAGCGTGTCGGCATGGCCGAGCGCGTCCGTACCGCCGAACTGGAAGGGCAGGGTAAGAGTCAGGACGAGATCTATGACGATCTCAAAAGAACGGTCGATAAGAGTGATATAAAACGCAGTATGCAGCTGCAGCGGGAGCTCAACGTCGGCAAGAGCGCAAGCGCGGGCCGCCTGCGCGCCTTGTTCACCAATCTGCTGCGGGGAATATCCCGAGCATAAAAAGGAGAACGCCGTATCGTACAGATACGGCGCTCTTTTTTCGAATTGTGGCGCGCGTTTACGGCTGCGTGTGGAACACGGCCTTGCGGTCAAAGACCGAGGGAGCGGTGTTGATGCCGCCGAAGGTCTTTTCCGCGCCGTCGTCAAAGGTGCTTTTGCTTTGGTTGAGGGGAAGGAAGCGGGGCCGCTCCAGCTCCTCCTCCGTTTCCGCGTCCGGCGGCGGAACGCTGTTCTTCTGCCGCCGAAGGCGTTTTTGCTGCTCCAGCCGGTCTACCGATCGCATCAGGCATTCCCTCCTTTAGAGCACAAGGCTCGCGTAAGGCTCGAAGTCCGCGCGCGTAAAGACCTTGCCGGTCTTGACGAACTCGTACTTGATGGCCTGCAAATAGTGCTTCATGTGGACCTCGCCCTCGGCCTCGGAATCGGCGGCGGCGAGGAAAGCCGCGTTGAGGATGCAGTTTTTGATATTGCCGCCGACGAACTCAAAGCGCTCGGCAAGGAAACGGATGTCCACGTCCTCGGCCAGCGGCGTCGTCTTGGGGATGGTCGTTTTCCAAAGCATCTCGCGCGTGTCGGGATCTGGGAACTGGAACTCGACGATGAACTTCATGCGGCGGAAGAATGCGGGGTCGATGTTGTGCTTGTAGTTTGTGGCCAACACGGACACGCCGTCGTAGGCCTCGACCTCCTGAAGCAGCAGCGCGGTTTTGTTGTTGTTCGAGGACTGGTTGCTGCCGCCGTCGTCGGAGCGCTTGGCGAACAGGGTGTCGCACTCATCGAAAAACAGCACGACATTGCACTTCTTTGCCTCGCGGAAAATCATGGAGATGGCCTTTTCTGTCTCGCCGACGTACTTATCGACCACCTTGCTCAGATCGACGCGGTAAAGCTCCAAATTCATCTCGTGCGCGATGACCTGCGCGCACATGGATTTACCGGTGCCGGGCGCGCCGAAGAGCAGCACGGAAAGTCCGCGACCGTAGGGATACTTCTTGATGTAGTCCCACTCCTCGTAGACCTTCTTGCGGAAAATGAGCTGGTCGCAGGCGTTTTTGAGCGCAAGACGCTGGTCGGCGTTCATCACGATGTCGTTCCAGCCGAACTTGGCGGGGATGCGCGTGGCCTTCTGCGTCAGCTCGTGGCTCATCTGGTTGTTGCAGGACTGGAAGAGGATGGAGCGCGGGATGTCGATGAACTTGCTCATCGAGGCCAGCGAGCGCCCCTGATGCAGCGCGTCCCTGATCTTGCCGGGGGTAAAGAGGAACTTCGTGCTCAGCTCGCCAAGATCCACATCGGAATTGAGCGTGTAGCCCTTGGCATAGTATTTCCAAACCTCCTCGCGCTCGGAGTAGGAGGGGGTGGGCAGCTCGAGCTGGGCAAAGTCCTGATCGGTGATCTGCTTCATCGGCAGCTTCTCCTTGCTGACGGTGAACACCGTCAGCTTTTGACGGAGGAACATACCGAAGGCAAGATCCATGTAGCCAAAGAATTTGTCCTTCTCGTCCTCACGGTAGCTCAGCTCGTTCAGGCAGATGCACGCGCCGGTGAGGATGCACTCGCGCGCGGCAGCCCAAAGCGCCTGCTCGACGAAGCGAAAGTCGTAGACGAACAGCTTCGCGCAGTTGATGGACACGCAGGCGAGCAATTTTTCGCGGCAGAAGTGCCGAATGGTGAACTTCCGCCCCGAGCCGTCGTCGCCCGAGAGGGCGAAGATGCGCGTACCGTCGTCGTAGGCGATGCGCAGCGCGTCGAGGATGCCGCTGTTGGCAAGGAAAGGAGGCAGCTCGGCATCGTCTGTGAGCTGGGAGAAAAAGCGGATGTAGTTCTCGTCCAAACGCATCGGGTACGCGCCGAAGAGGAAGTCGATCACGCGCTTGTCGGGCGAGACGATGGTGGAAAACGGCATCGCGCCGTTGATCTGAAGCGGCAGCACGGGCTTGAGCTGCTCGAGCGCGAGCGACATCTGACTGTAGCTGCCCGTGATGGAGAAATCCTTGCCGTAGTACACCCGCGCGGCGGACTCGATGCTCGGCGCGGGCAGGCCGCCGTTCTGATTGACCACCTGAAAGACCGAAGCGTAGTTCGTCTGCGTGGACGAGAGCACCGCGCAGGCAAAGCAGAACGTTGTGAACGGGGAAAATTCCAGCCGTCGGCAGAGCCGGTAGAGCGGCAGCGGGGCTTCGGTGAGCGAAGCGCGGCGGTCGATGTAGTCCATCAGCGCCTCGATATTCTCCTCGTCCTCAGCGGCCGGTACGGGAGACTCCTCGGCCAAAGCGCCGAAGAGCGCTGAGAACTCGTCGGGAAGGTCGTCCGCCCCGTCCGGTTTCTCATCGGCTCCGCCCTTCTCCGCGCGGGAGCGGAAATCCAGCAGATGCTTTTCGCACAGGTCTCGCGCGATCTCAATGTCGGGGTAGAGCACATTTTTGAAGCCGCCGTTGTCCGATGCGAACAGACGCATCAGGCCGCCGACATAGGAGGAAAGCTGCCGGTCCACGCAGGCAAAGAGGTGATCGGTGTAGTCACGGTAGTCGGCAAAGGGGGTCTCTCTTAGGCTTTGGTCAAAAAAACTCATGATGCCCTCCTGTCTCAAATGTCGGAAAAGATGTATCCCGCGCCGCGCACCGTTTCGATGATGCCGCGGCGCTCCGGATCGAGCTTTTTGCGCAGGTTGGAGATATGTACCATTATCGTGCGGAAATCACCCAGCGAGTCGCTGGCCCACACGTTCTCATACAGGCTTTGATACAGCAACAGGGTATCGGGATGGTCGATCATATAGCACAGCAGCGCGAACTCGATGGTGGAGAGATCCTCCTCACGGTCGCCGCGCAGAATGCGGCGGTGGGGAAGGTCGAGCGAGAAGGAGCGGAATTTGCGGAGCTGCGGTTCCGCTTCTTTTTTATTTCCCCTGTGCCGGTTCGTCCGGCGGATGACCGTTTCCACGCGCGCGAGCAGCTCGGGAAAGCGGACAGGCTTGACCATGTAATCGTCGCCGCCGCTTTGCAGCGCGTCCACGATGACAGCACTCCCCTCCAGACAGCTCATGAAGATGATGGGACAGTCGCAGTCCTCGCGGATTGTGCGGCACAGCTCGTTGCCGGAGCGGTCCGGCAGCATGACGTCCAGCAATATCAGGTCGTATTCATTCTGCCCCAGCAGCTCCTCCGCCTGTGCGCAGGTGAAAGCGTCGTCTACGCGATGCCCCGCATGGGTAAGAGCCGCGTGGGTGATCGCAGAGAGATCGTGGTCGTCCTCAACAAGGAGAATATCATACATTTTTGTTGCACCGCTTTCTACATTTTGACGATTTTTCGCAATATCCGTATTTTTTTGCCGCCGCTATTGTGCCTGCCCGTGCCGTTCGCTATAATAGTAAAAGGAAATTTCACATGGCACATGACTTTGGCTCAGGAGGCAGATAAGATGAATAAGACGCTGACAGTTCTGACGACAGGGGTGCTTTTGCTCAACGGCTGCGCATGGGCGCTGCTGTTTGCCGGTCTTTACCCGACGATAACGCCATGGCTCGGCGCGGTCGCCGCACTTGCGGCCCTTGCGCTTTTTTGCGCGCATTGTACCGCGTGCCGCCGCGATGCGGAGCGCGCGGAGAAGCGTGAGTTACAGACCGCGCAGGAGCACGCGCGCAGCATGGAGCAGGCGATCATGCGCAACCGGCGCGAGATGGACACCTTCCGCAACAGCCTTTCGCACTCGCTTCGGATGCCCGTGGCCATCATTCAGGGCTACGCCGAGCTTCTCACCAGCGGCGTTATCACCGATCCCGCCGTAGTCTCGGAGTATCTTGAGAAGATTAGTCTGCGCAGCCAGTTCATGATCGAGGCCATCAGCCGCCAGTTTTCCTCTGCCGAGGAGCTCGACAGCAGCTGCTTGACCTACGCGGAATTCGACCTGATCGAGATGATCCGCCAAGCGGTGGCCGATATACAGAACGCCGCAGCCGAACAGGGTGTGACCATTCAAATCGTTTCCTCCGAACCGAGCCTCACCGTGCGGGCAGACGCGTATCTGCTTAACCGCACTGGCTTCAACCTGCTTGAAAATTCGCTCAAGTACATGGGACGTCCCGGTATCATCACCATCTGCATCCTGAGCGAGGGAGAGAACGTTTCCATCCGTGTGCAGGACGACGGGCTAGGCCTTTCTTCCGAGGAAACCGCCCACATCTTTGAGCCGAACTTTCAGGGCAGCAACCGCACCCGCGGGCAAGGCTATGGACTATATCTCGTCCGCCGCGCCATCGAGTGCCACGGCGGAACGGTCAGCGCACAAAGCGCGCCGGGACGCGGCATGGGCATCACCATGACGTTTCCAGCCATGCCGCCGGAGTCGGCCGCACAGAGTGTGAGCGCAAGCACTGATGCTGAGTAGACGTGTGCAGGGAATTGACAGCGCTGCGGGAACTCGTATGACAGCATTATACCGCGTTCACCCCCGAACGAAGCAACAGCTTTTTGAAAAAACTCGAAAAAGCGCCGCTGTACAGCGGCGCTTTTTATCTTATGCGCCCACCACCGCGCTCAACGCAGCGTCAAGATCTTGGAAAAGCCGACGGAATCCAGCACGGTCTTGACCGTGGGGGCGACGTGGATCAGCTCCATGACCGCGCCCTTGGACGCGGCGGTCTTCTGTCCGAGCAGCAGGGCGCGCAGGCCCGCACTGCTGACGTAAACGACCTTTTCAAGGTCCAGCGTGAGCTTCGCTGCGCTTTGGAACGACTCCAATATCGCCTTTTGCAGCTCGGGGCTGGTGTTCGTATCCACTCTGCCCTCCACCTGAAGTGTCACGGCATTGCCGTTTTGAAGTCTCGTGATCGTCATATATCCACCTCACATGGCCGCGCTGTGCGCGGCTGCCGCATTTTCTGGCCAGCGGCACGCCGAATTGACTGTTTTTCGAACTTTCCTTATTGCAGGAAAGTCGTGCCCGTGAGGGCCTTTCCGTCGTCGAGATTGCCCCGGGCATTTTGTATCACCGCGCCGTTCACATCGAGATAGGTGAAAGCGTCCAGTCCGCTGCACTCCTCCAAAAAGACGATGCGGCAGCGGCTGCGCGCCGGACGGAGCTGGTCGATGAGAAAACGCAGGCGAAGGCGCAGCCTTTCGTCCATCTTCCGCCCCACCATTACGGTGAAATCATAGGGGGTGTCGCCGTAGAGTGTTTTGCTGTTCTGCTCGTCGGGGGAGAGCAGATTGCGCTCGACGATATATACCGGCTCTTTTACAAAGAGCTTCACCGCCCGCTCCACCGCCGTGCGCGTGCCCTTGGCGGCAAGCAGCTCCGGCGCGGCCTTGAGCAGCGTGCGCTGCTCGTCGGGCGAAAATAGCGTGCGGTCCAGCTCCAGTCCCAGCCATGAGGCGAACATGGGCAGCAGCGGCTCGGGCGCGGTGTCCACGTCCAGCAGCGCGGGAATGCCGTCGATCTCCTCCTGAAACTCCTGGTACATGGTGGAGAAGATGGAGAGATACCGCTGCAAAAAATCATTGTCCGCCTGATAGACCTGCGGGAGCGTGCGGAAGAAATTGTCCCCCGGCACGTAAACGCGCATATCGCACAGCGAGGAAGCTTCGTTTCCGGTGATCTCCAGCCACAGCCAAAGCCAGCGGCCGGTCTGCCCGTTTAAAAGCAGGTCGGATACGCCAAAGCGCTCCAGCCCGTCGGCGAGGGTGAAAAGCCTTTCCTTCTCGCGCAGCGGGACTGTGGGATCGAGCAGCAGCTCGTCGGTGCGGACGACCTCGCCGTTACGCACCACGCGATCCTGATCCGAGGCGAAAGCCCGCACTGTCAGCATGGACTCCGCCCCCAGCGCACAGCGCAGGGAAAGACGGCCCCACGCACAGTCGTTCTGCGCACTGTCCAGCGCGGGCAGGAAAACACGGTGCGCGCCGGTTCCGGTGATGCGCAGCGTACCGTCCTCCGTCTGCTCCATGCCATTGAGCAGGGCACGGCGCAGCAGAGCGCCGCCTAAGCGGTATGTTCGGATGCCGTGATCTGCCATAGCTTACCTCCCCTGCTCGCGCAGCGTCAGCCGAATCGTGCCGGGATAGCACAAGCTGTCGTCGTCCATGCGGATGTCGCTGCCGAGCAGCACCGCGTCCCGGCTTTCGGGATAGAGGCTCAGTGCATCTACCGCCTCGACAAAGGGCAAGGCGTTGAGCGCCTGATAGACCTCGTTGAAGCGGAGAAAACCGCCGAAGCCCTGCGGGCCGTTCACATGGTCGAGCAGACCGCGCAGCACCCGTTCGGTCTCCGTCTCGGCGTGCGCCCTCATGCCGCGAATGCTCAGTACGGCATATACGCCTACCGGCACATAGCGCGGCTGGCAGATCTCAATGCGCGTGGTCAGCATCCGCCGCGGCTCAAGATAATCGCGCAGCTGGCGCAGGTAATTTTCCGACAGCTTTGGCAGTTCTTCTTCAGTATAAGGCTTCACGGCGATTTTGACAAGGTTTTTTGTTCCGATTGCCACAGCTTTTACTTTATGGATGCAAAGCCCGGGCGTTTTCCTCACCAGCGCCTCGTAATCCTCCGTCCGAACTGCCACTGACGGCTGACGGAGTTGCGCGGAAAACCGCAGCCGCACTTCCTCCGCACTCTCACCGGACACGCCGCCGCATCCGGGGCCGGGACAGAAGTAGCGCGTTTCGACCTCCGTGCCGTCATAGCCGCCGCGCTGTTCAAGCATCGTGCCGCGGCGCAGATTGCCGCGGCTGCCCTGCGTTGCGGCGCAGCCGCACAGAAGCAGTCGGCATCCGCCGCCGGCCGGCTCGTCGATCACGAGCCGGGCATCGCGCGAGCGCAGGTGATAGGAGAAGCCCTCCGGCCCTTCCTCATTCGGCGCGACAAAGAAATATTCCGTCTCGCCGTTTTCCGTTTTTTCAACGGCCACAAGCAGACTCTCGGGCAGCACGTTTTCCACCAACTCAAGCTGCACGACCTGCCGGTCGTAGCCGTAGACCGGTCCAAGCAGACGATGGTGTATCATTTCATTGTCGTAGCACACAACGCGGACCGCGTCGCTGTCCGCGCAGGGACGGTGTACACCTGTTTCATCAAAAACGACCGTCACGCCTTCAAAATCGGTCTCCACGCGGTACGAGCGCTCCCGTGCCATACCTTGCAGCGCCTCGTGATAAAGGCGGTAGGGGGCGTTTTCCTCTTCGCGGCAGAACACGAGCAGATTGCCCAACATGGGGAGCTGCCCGCGCAGTTCGACCTTCTCCGTGCCGGAGAACACCGCGCATCGCACGCGCGTTTCCTTCTGCACCATTGGGAACAGATGCGCGGCTATCGCCAGAAGGCGCGGCGCGCGGTCGTGATCTGCCTTTTCCAGCAGACAGCGCAGCGCACAGCCGTGTACCGGCGCAAGCGTCCATTCCGCGGGCAGACCGGCTCCCAGTGTCAGCGTTACGCCGCCCGACCGCAGAAAGCCCATCGTTTCGTCCTCGGCCACAGCGTCCTGCCAGCCGCTCTCCGTCCAATACTGCCAGCGCACGCCGGAGAACGCGGGGATCTGCGCGGCAGAGTCGAAGGGTGTGCGAAGTTCCTCCTCCGCCACCTGAAACCACAGGCGCAGCGGTTCGCCCCACTCGGGAACGCCGGAGAGAACGCAGGTCAGGCGGTTCCCTGCCGCCGGAACGCGACCGAAGGGGTAGGCGACGGTATCCGTTCCCGTGTCGAGCAGGCGCGTCACATCACGCTCCTCCTCGCCGGAACCGGCGTATACCGCCGCGAGCGACCATGGGTTGAGCGCCACGCTCGTTTCCGTTTCAAAGGGAATAGTTCCGCTCCAAAGGCGGAAGCCCTCGGGCAGGATCGGCCCGCCGGCAGCGGGCGCCTGCACGAGCACGGTGGAGGCGTGATTCTTCCGCGCGGTGAAGCCCACCAGCTTGAGCAGCTTGAGCCGCGCTTCCTCGCTGACGGTGTTGATGTTCTCCTGCTGGAGCAGCTGGAACGCCGTCAGGTTTTGCAGCAGCGTGATGCCGGGATCGGAGACATTGAAATTCGTCCACTCCTCGGAGTAAAGCGGGATCTGCGCCACGGCCTCGGATAGCAGTTCGTCATAGGTCTTGTCACTCAGGTTCAAACTGTTGAGCATTGCCTTTTCTTCCCCGCTTTCTACTGAAATTCGATGTAAACATGATGCTTGCCGTTCACGCCGATGGCGAAGGGCATATCGGGCAGCTCATCGAGCGTTGTTTCGTGCGTGCCGGCACGGTCGATGTATCGAGCCACGGCAATCATGCGGCTCATGCGGCCTGCAAAGCGCAGAGATTGGAGCAGCATCTTCAGCTGCCCATCCGTGGGGAGGGTTCCGATCTCCCACCCGCTGTGCCCCGCGCCCGCGATGGGATCGAGAAAATCCTGCACACTTTCGAGAATGAGATCCTGTACGTCAAAGGCCCGCGCCGCGTCGTCCGCTTTCGCCCAAACGGACACGGAGATCTCCACATACAGCGGCTCGGCGAGCACCAGCTCCTCCGGCGCGATGGTTGCCTCGCAGCGATCGAGCAGCTCGCGCCGCAGAGCTTCGCGGATGTTGTTGAAGGCATACGCGCCCTCGCGGTAGTCATCCGTCATCACAGCGACGGTGACGGTTGCCGGATCGCTCTCACCGTCCAGACTGCGGCCGGTGAGGCATTTTACTTTCTTTACCGCGCCGGAGAACGAGCGTACCGCGCGAACGAAGTCCTGCTCGCTGACGAGCCGTCCCCGGCTGCTGAGCAGTTCCACGCCGCGGCGGCGCGCACTGTCAAGATCCTCAAGATCAATGCCGGCGGAGGTCGCCGCGGGGTTGAAAACGGATTGGACGTACATCACGTTGCCGAAAAAGCTGTTCACTGCGCCGACGGGGACGTTGCCGCGCGCACCGTCACAGCTCACCGCGTATACCAGCACGGCGGTTCCGTGCTGAGCCTGTGGGATGCGGACGTGTACGCCGTCACCAAAGACGAGACAGCTGCGCACGCGGTCGATCATATAATGCCGGTCGCCGGGATGGGAACGGTCGAAGGTGTCCACCTCCGTCCAGCGGACGAAGAAGGCCGTGACCTCGCCGAGCAGATCGTACTCCACGCGCACGTCCTGCGGGCGCTGTTCCAAAAGCTCGCGTATCTGGCGGCGGGAGTGCTGCCCAAGTTCGCTGACGAATACCTCGGCCGAGAGAATGTTCCGCGCCGAGAGCGGCAGCGTCATGTTCGGCGTCACCGTTTCCACGTAAAAGCGCTCCTCGCCGAGCGTCTGCTGATTACGAATGTTCACGGCGTTGAGACGGATGCCACGCACGAGCGCGTGGTAGCCCTGCGCGGCGTTTTTCCCGCCACAGATGCGGAGCCACCATTTCTTCACACCCTCGACCTCCATCGGCGCAAAGTCCGACGTCGGCATGAAGAGCACCGTTCCCGCGCCAGCGAAAGAGTTTGTTCCGTCGATGACCTTCATCGCGCGGAAACCTGTGCGGGTGGAATATTGATACTGCACCGGCTCCATGCGGAAGTGGATGTTCTCCTCCACATCGAATAGCATGGAGATCGGCGCGCCCTCGAGCGGACGGTCGAAGCCGAGATAAAGCGACGCCTCGGGGTAGGGCAGCGGCGCGAAGGCCGTGATGCTCTCGCCCGCAAGCAGCGCGCGCGTCTGATCTGCGGTCATTGTGCCGCAGACCGTCCGCACCCGCTGCGGCTGTTTCCACTGGCCTGTGTAGGCGTAGGAAAGGCGCACGTTCCGCAGCAGCGGCATCATGTGCTCGCAGGGCAGCAGATAACAGTTGTCCGCCTGCGTTACGCGTAAACGCAGACTGCGCCCTTCGTAGCCGTTTATCGGCACGGACGCCCAGTCGTCGGGACAGAGGAAAGATATCTCATATTCGCCCTTCTGTCTGCCGTCAAAAAGTGTGCTCCACTCGTTGCTGCACGGCAGACGCTGCCACACGCGGCCGTTGAAGTATTCCAGCGCCACGCGCTCGGGCGAGGTGAACGCCACGTCGTACTGTGTGCCGCGCGGCTTGCGCTTGATGACTTTGAGCTCCGCCGATTCCTGCTGCGGCGTCAGCCGTATGAGCCTGCGGCGGCTTTCAAGCTGAAAGCTCAGGCGGATCTCCGCGCCCTGCTGGGCGAACACCGCATCGTCGCAGAGATAGCACTCGTCAAAGAGCGAAACGGTCTCGCCAAAAGGCATACACGCCACAGCCTCCAGCGGTTCGCCGTTGTGGATGATCATTTCCGGCTCCGCGGCTTCGCCGGTCGAGGCCGCGCGAATGTCGCCCACGATCACGGCCTCGTTCACGGGGCCGAGCGCCTCAAGACAGATGAGGTGATAGTCAGCGCCGTCGAGCCGCAGCGGCTCAGAGCCGTTTTCGCGGCACAGAAGCACCGTGCCGTCCTGCTCGGAAACGTGCTCGAAGGGGCGCAGCCCCTCGGCGGTGTAGTAGCTCCACCGCCACGCCGAGGGATCGCACAGCCCGGTAGCGAGAGACTTTCCCTCCGGTGAAGTGAGCGCGATCTGAATGGGCACGCCGCCGTCTCCGGCGAATAGGCTCTGGTGGTAGAGCAGCAGGGCGTTTTTCTCGATGCCCGCTTCCTCATAGTCAAAGAGGGCAAAGGGCGGAACGCTGCGCTCGCCCTCTGGCGAAGGTTCCGTGCCCTCATCCGCCGAGGATCCGGTCGGCTCGACCGGTTCGGAGGGCTGCGGCACAAGGTCGGCCGGCTTTGGCCCGCCGAGGATGGGGACGATATGCCCCCGCGTACCGGAGAGGGATACCACGTCCGTAATGCGGGCATTCGTGAGATACACATCGCCCATTGTTTCAAAAAGAATGGGCGCGCCGTCTGTACCGTCCGCCGTTAAGCGGGTGCCGCGCGGCAGCGCCACGCCGGGCACGGTGCCGCGCATCAGCTCGACCACCGCCACGCCCGAGGCGGGATAGGCCGGTTTGAGCGTCAGGCCCATGAGATTTGCAAATTCCGTATGATATTTTTCCGGCAGCTGATTGAGCCGGCGGATATTCTCCGCCATTTGGCCGGTGTAGATCAGCGCCAGCGCAGAGCCGACGTCGGCGTCGCGGCGGTCGAAGCGCCACTCGGGCGTGTAGGACGCCGCCAGCTCCTCCACGCGGTCACAAAGTTCGCTCTGCGTCCGCGGGTCGAGCGTCAGCTCGTCATGTCTCGTCATAGCTCTCGCTCTCCTCTCGCGCGGCGTTGAGATAGAATGGGAAAACCAGATTATCGCGGCTGTTGGTTTGAGCCACGGTGTAGGACACGTTCACCAGCAGGCAGCCATTTTTCACCTCCGGATCGACCGTGACCTCCACCTCGCTCACACGCGGCTCCTGTGCGAGCAGGAGCCCGCGCAGATCATCGGAGAGCATCCGCAGCATGGTGGGCGAGGTATCCATAAATGCGTAGGACGAGAGTACACTGCCGAAGCTCGGCTCCAGCCAGCGCTCGCCGCGGCTGGTCATCAGGATCAGATAGACCGATTCCTTCACGCTCCGCTCGCCCGCGGAAACCGCAAAGCGCCCCGTGCCGGGATCGATCTGCGGCGGGAAGCGCATCCCCGCGCCCAAAAACGCATGGTCGTTCATCATCCTCCTCCTCTCTCTTTTATCCGATCGACACCGTCGAGCCGGAAACCGTCGCGGTACCGGAGCTTTCGAGCTTGAGCGCGGAACCGGCGCTGGCTGCGATCTGCGGGGCGTCAAGCTTCACGGCGCTGTCGCTCTTGAGCGTCACGCCGTTGCCGCCCTCGACGCGGACGGAGTCCGCCTTGATGGACACTGCGCCGGATTCTCCGTTCATCGTCACGGTGATCTTGTCGCCGACCTTGATCTCTATCTTGCTCTTGATCTGCACCTTGAGCGTACCTGAACCCTCTTTGGTACACATCTCGATAAAGTCCTCCTTGGCCTTGTCGCCAATGCGGATCTTTTCGTTTTCATTGTCCATGAG
>CAVKBJ010000125.1:0-22408 GCA_963654505.1 Lachnospiraceae bacterium | reverse complement strand
GCTACTCCAAGCCCGTGACCGTTCTGGACTACAACGCCCTGAAGGATCATCCCCTCATCGACGCCACCACCATCGGCCTCAAGGGCAGCCCCACCAACATCCTGACCTCCTTCACGCCCCCGCAGAAGGGCGCCGGCCAGATGCTCGAGGGCAACGACATGAAGACCTGCGAGAAGCTCGCCGGTATCCTGTCTGAGAAACACATCATTTAAGGGAAGGAGAGTACGACAATGGTTGAGAATTATAACAGCATGGATCTCGCTGCCTTCAAGAACGTTTGGGTCTTCTGCGAGCAGCGTCAGGGCAAGATGATGCCCACCACCTTTGAACTGATCTCCGAGGGCCGCAAGCTGGCGGACGAGCTGGGCGTGAAGCTCTGCGGTCTGCTGCTCGGCGACAATGTCGAGGGCATCGCCAAGGAGCTCGGCGGCTACGGCGCGGACGAGGTCATCGTCTGCGAGCATCCTCTGCTCAAGAACTACACGACCGACGCGTATGCCAAGGTCATCTGCGACGTCATCTCCGAGATGAAGCCCGAGGCGTTCCTCATCGGCGCGACCAACATCGGCCGTGACCTCGGTCCCCGCTGCGCGGCCCGTCTGCACACCGGTCTGTGCGCCGACTGCACGCACCTCGACGTCGATATGCCCATCTACAAGGACTTCCTGCGCAGCGCCTCCACGCTGCCCGAGGAGAAGATCGAGAAGATGAACACCGCGAAGGTCATGGGTCAGGATCACGATGTGTCCCGCGACCTCAAGATGACCCGTCCGGCGTTCGGCGGCAACCTGATGGCGACCATCATCTGCCCGCGCTTCCGTCCCGCCATGGCGACCGTTCGCCCCGGCGTTATGAAGAAGGCTCCCTTCGATCAGGCCAAGGCGGACGCAGTGAAGATCACCAAGCCCAGCTTCACCCTGAGCGAGGCCGATATGGACACCGAGGTCGTCGAGGTCGTCAAGGCCGCGAAGAAGCTCGTTGACCTGATCGGCGCCGATTACATCGTCTCCGTCGGCCGTGGCATCAGCAAGGACGTCGAGGGCGGCATCAAGCTGGCGGAAGAGCTGGCAGAGGTGCTCGGCGGCGTTGTCGGCGGCAGCCGTGTTGCCATCGATTCCGGCTGGCTCACTGCCGACCATCAGGTCGGTCAGACCGGCAAGACCGTTCACCCGAAGGTCTACATTGCCCTCGGTATCTCCGGCTCCATCCAGCACAAGGCCGGTATGAGCGAGTCCGAGTGCATCATCGCGGTCAACAAGAACGAGACCGCTCCCATCTTCGAGATCGCCGACTACGGCATCTGCGGCGACCTGTTCAAGGTCACCCCGATGCTCATCGAGGCGTTCAAGGCTGCCAAGGCCGCGAAGTAAGAAAATCTTTTCCAAAGGAAGGCGCGAATTTCGCGCCTTCCTTTTTTCTGATCGGATGGCGCTTTTCCGACGCGCTTTTTGTTCACTCTCCGCTACAATGGGGAAAAATGACCGGGAGGTGGACAAGCCTTGAAGCGTGGAGAGCTTGCCGTAAAATTGGAACGATGGGAGCCGTTGGCTCCCTGTGCCGTCTGTTTTCTGCTGACCGCCGTGCTCTGCGGCGGACAGCTCTTCGGCGGCTACGCGCCCTTTGCCCTCGGGCTCGTCGCGGCAGCCGGTTCGGGAAAGCGCGGCCTTGCCGCGCTGCTCGGGTGCGTCGCCGGTGCGCTGGTGTTTCTTGACTTTTCTCATGCGCTGCGCGCGCTGGCGGTCGCAGTGCTTCTCTACACGGCGAACAACGCCTTCTGCGAAACGAAGTGGTACCGCTCGCGGCATTTTCTGCCGGTGATGACGGCGCTGATGTACCTTGCCGTGGAGATGGTATATCTGCTGCAGGCCGGAGCGGACGAGGCCGCGCTGTGTCTTTTGAGCATCGCGCTCGCCGTGCTGGCAGCGGTCTGCGCCCGTGCGATCCTCGATGGAAACACGATGGGCGAAGAGCAGCGCCAAACGGCGCTGCTGGTGGTCGTGACCGGCGTATTGATGGCGGCGTCCACGCTGCGCTTTGAAAACGGCTTTGCGCCGGGACGCATCCTCTCGATGCTGCTGGTGATGCTACTGTCCTACGACCGCGGCGCGGGAACGGCGCTTTCGGCGGCGCTCGGCATCGGACTCGCCATGGATCTGACAGCACAGCCGGGCAGCTTTCTCCACGCGGCGGTCTACGGCTTCGGCGCGCTCGCAATGGGGCGGGAGCGCCGGGGGCGGCGCGTGGGCGCGGCGCTGCTGTGGTGTGTGCCGCTCCTGCTGCTCTCTCTGCCGCTGGATGCGGCGCAGGGGCTGATCCTGCTTTACGAGGGGCTTTGCGCGACGCTGCTCTTTCTTCTGCTGCCGAACCGGCTGTTCGGCGGCAAGCGGCTCGCCGCCGAGAAAACGGAGGGTCGGATCGGTACCGCGGAAACGGAGGCCGCCGAATGCTCCGCCGCCCGCAGGCGTCTGAGCGCAACCGCGCTCGCGCTGCGCGAGCTGTACGACAGTCTCATGCGCACACCGAAGGCGGAGGAGGAAAATCCCGCGATGATCTTCGACCGCGCGGCAGAGCGTGTGTGCCGCGGCTGCTCGCTGCGCACGATCTGCTGGGAGCGCGACTACGCCAAGACCTATAATGCCCTCAACGACGCGACCGCCGCGCTGCTCGCGCAGGGACGCGGACGCGGCGGCGACTTCCCCTCGTATTTCACGGACCGCTGCATCCGCTTTCCGAGCTTTTTATCGGCGGTGAACGGCGAGCTGAGCGCCTTTCTGCTGCGTCGGCAGTATCGTGGGCGGCTCGCGGACACACGCGCACAGGCGGCGGGACAGTACGCGCAGCTCTCTGAACTTCTGAACGGGACAGCGGAGACGCTGGAGGCAAGGCCCGCCGCGGCGGAGACGCTGCTGACCTACCGCGTCGGCGCGGCGCTGCGGCCCAAGGAGGGCGAAAGCGTCAGCGGGGACAGCGTGACGCATTTTGAGACCGAGGACGGGCGGCTGTGCCTGCTGCTCTCCGACGGCATGGGCTGTGGGGAAGAAGCCCGGCGCGAATCGGCGCTGGCAGTGCGGCTTTTGGAACGCTTTCTGCGCGCGGGCGTCGAAACCTCCGGCGCGCTCAAAACGCTCAACAGCGCCCTGACGCTGCGCGCCGAGGTATCCGAGAGCTTTACGACCATCGACCTTCTGACGCTCTCACTGCGCGACGGCGCGGCAGAGGTCTACAAATACGGCGCGGCGCCGTCCTACGTCAAGCGCGGCAGCCGTGTACGGCGCATCACCGGCTCCTGCCTGCCGGCGGGTCTGCAAAGCGTAGAGACCCGTCCGGAAACGACCGCCTTCACGCTGGAGAGAGGAACCTTTTTCGTCATGCTCAGCGATGGCGTGGCCGACGTGAACGACGACGGCTGGCTCATCGCGCTGCTGGAAAAATTTCAGGGCGACGATCCGCAGGCGCTCGCCTCGGAAATTCTTGCCGCGGGACGCGAACGGCGCGGCGGCGATGACGACTGCGCGGTGCTGGCACTCTATCGGGGCATGGACAGCGGTACGACGGAGGTATAAGCGCCGACGCACAGGGGAATACTTTCCTTGACAAAATTATGGGAGCAAGGAGTGATGCGCCATGGTCAGGGGAACGTCCCGACGGGTGATCGTTGTGGAATCACCGGACACCAATTTATTTGAGCAGGCAATTTTCATCGTGCGCAACGATGCGCTGAGTAAGGATGGCGTGACGGCGCAGCAGCTTGTGGACGAGGCATGCCGCGTGGCTCGCAGCTATACTCGCACGCACAGCCCGCGCCGGCCGCTCCTGCGGGGCGCTACTCCGGTGCTTTGGAGCGCGGCGGGCGCGCTCGGCATTTCATTGGTGTGGCTTTTGACTGTGCTGATCTGAGGGATACCGGTCCCCCTCCCGGCGGGGCGTCTGCGGACGCCCTGCTTTTTTTACGGAAAATTTGGGCACTCCGCTTAAATTGTCCAAATTAAGGCTATTGCGAAAATTAGGGAAACAGCGATATAATAATGCCGTAGAAAGAAAAAAATGCTGTTACTTCCGAAATGGAAAGCAACGTTAAGGAGGAACGTTTTTGAACCTGAGTGCATTTTCAGCCGGAACGGAAACCAATCAGCTCGACGCGCTACTGGGCCATCGCGGAGCCGCGACCGTATCGCTGCTGTTCGCCCTCTCGGGAGGCGCGAAGCGCTTCGGCGTGCTTCGCGCGCAGATGGGGCGGATGTCGCAGAAAACGCTGGTGGCGGAGCTGCGGGCGCTGGAGCAGATCGGCGCGGTGGAGCGCATCGTTTTCGCGGAGATTCCGCCGCGCGTGGAGTATTCCCTGACCGCGGCGGGCGAGGAGCTGGTCCCGCTGCTGCGGGCGGTAGAAACGTGGTGCGCGAAGCGCACGGAAGGGGTGGATTGACATGGCACTTCGTACCAGGCTGGCAATCCGGCAGGCGTTTATCGAGCTGCTCAACGAGCGTCCGCTCGACAAGATCTCCGTGAAGGACATCGCCGAGCGCAGCACGGTGAACCGCAACACGTTTTATTACTATTATGCGGATATCTACGCACTGGTGGAGGAGATGTTCCAGACGGAAATTGAGCTTTTCCTCAAGAAGCTGCACGAATACGCCTCCTGGGAGGAGGCGTTCCGCGAGGCGACGGCCTTTGTGTCCGAGAACAAGCGCGCGGTGTACCACCTGTTCAGCTCCGGCAACCGCGACATTCTGGAGCACTACTATCACAAAGTCATCTACGCCGCCATGCTTTCCTATGTCCGCGGGCAGGCCGAGGGCCTGAACGCCGCGGAGGAGGACGTCGAGGTGTTGACGCAGTTTTATGCCGCGGCGCTCTCCGGAATCATCGCGGACTGGCTGCGCGGCGGCATGAAAGCCGACGTGAACGATCAGATCGACCGGCTGGGCCGTCTGCTGGAGGGCAACATCCGTCAGGCGCTTGAGCGCAGCTGCCGCTGAGGAAAGTAGGTGCTTTCCTGTCGACTCACACCATAGGAGCACCGAATAAATACGAAAATCAAGCCCACCGATTTATCCAATCGGCGGGCTTGTGTTGTAGGCAGCTGCGTCAGCCAAGCCTTTCACAAAGGTCCTCAAGCGCGGCGGTCATGGCCTCCTCAAACGATGGGTGCGGGCGCATCGCGCGGCAGAACTGTTCGGCGGTCAGATGATTGGCGACCGCCTGCGCCACGCCGCCGATCATATCGCTCGCGTGTTCGCACATGAGCTGCGCGCCGAGAATCTCGTGCGTTTCGGCGTGGGCGACGAACTTCATAAAGCAGCGGCCGGGATCGGCGATAACCGTTTTGGCGTTGCCGAACATCACGTGCCTGCCAACCTTGACGGGGATACCTGCGTTCTTTGCCTCGACCTCGGTCAGGCCGACAACGGCGATCTCGGGCCGGCAGTAGATGCAGCTCGGCACGACCGAGAGATCGGTATGATTCTCCACTCCGCACAGGCGCTCGACGCAGGCGATGCCCTGCGCGGTGGCGACGTGGGCAAGCTGGATCTTCGACGACACGTCGCCGATGGCATAGACGTGCGGCAGGCTCGTCTCAAAGCGTTCGTTCACGGCGATACCGCGGCCGTTCCGCTCGACCTCCACACCGTCAGCAAACAGCCCGTCGCAGTAGGCGCGGCGGCCGATGGCGCAGAGCACGGCTTCGCCGGAGACCGTTTCTTCCTTTTCCTTGCAGGCGAAGTGTACGGCGAGGTCCTCGCCCGCCTTCTCCACACGCTGCACCATCGCGCCCGTAAAGACCTTCACGCCCTGCTTTTTGAGGATCAGCGCGAGGTTTTGCCCCAGCTCCTTGTCCATGTTAGGGAGCAGACGGTCCATGCCCTCGATGACCGTCACCTCGCAGCCGAGGTCGGCGTAGAAGGTAGCGAATTCAACGCCGATGACGCCGCCGCCGATGATGACGATGGAGCGGTAGAGGTGATCGCAGCCCTCGAGCAGCTCGTCGGAGGTCATCGCAAGATCCAGACCCGGGATTGGCGGACGGGACGGCACGGAACCGGTAGCGATGAGAAGATCGTCGCAGGTGTAGTCCGCTCTCTGCCCCTCCGCGTCCGTCACGCGGACGCTGCCGGAGCCGGTGACGAGCGCCGTGCCGCGCAGCAGGTCGATCTTCGCGCTCTTAAAGAGCGATTCGATGCCTGCTGAGAGCTTCTGCGAAACGGCGCGCTTGTAGGCGAAAATTTCTGTCATGTCGGCGGTAATGCCGTCCGCGTGGATGCCGCAGTGCGCGCCATTCTTCGCATCGCAGTAGATGGCGGAGGAATGGAGCAGCGTTTTTGTCGGGATACAGCCGCGGTTCAGGCAGGTACCGCCCGCCTCGCGGCGCTCGACGACGGCGACCTTCTTCCCGAGCTTTGCCGCGCGCAGCGCGGCCTCGTAGCCGCCGGGGCCAGCGCCGATGATGATGAGTTGATAATCAGCCATAGCTTTCTTCCCTTTCGAGCGAAATGCCGCCGTTCACGCGGCGGCATTTCGCGATGTTGATGGTTTTCAGATGTCCTGTGCTCTCAGGAGGATGCAGACATCGTCCGCATAGCGCGCGCAGGCTTTGACCGTGCACACGCGCTCGCACAGCGCGCTGACCGAGAAGCGGCAGCCGCGCAGAGCGTCAGTCAGGGGTGCGGCAAAGTCCGCGTCCATCGCGTCCGTCCACACCGCCGCGTCCGAACACAGGCCGTTTTCCACGGCGAACTGAAGCGTCAGCTCGCCCCACGCAAAACGCTTATTGCAGGAAAACGAGAACGGCACGCTCCTGCCGTACACCCACTCGTAGCTGTGGAAACGCGCGTAGCGGCGCGCAAGCTCCGCGGTGTCAAAATCACTCTCGCGCATCGTGTGCGCCGTCAGACCGTAAACGCGCTCGAAGGCCGCGACCATCGCGCCGGCAAGCCGCTCGACGGTCAGGCCGGGCTTCACCTCTGTCAGGTTGATAACGCGTGAGCGCACGGAGGCGACACCCTTGCTCTCGAGCTTGGCGTGCGAGGGCGTGAGGTATTTGCCGAGATTCTCCATGTCCACGTCCACGAGCAGCGTGCCGTTGTGGAACGAGCGCCCCGCGTGGGAGTAAAATGAATTACCCGAGAATTTGCAGCCCTTCGTCAGAAGGTCGTTCCGGCCGGAGATCTCCGTGAGAATGCCGAGCGTGCGGCAGGCCTCAACGATCACGCTCTGCTGGCGGCGGAGGTCGTAGTCCTCCGTCCGCAGCGAGAAAGTGAAGTTCAAGTTTCCGAGGTCATGGTACACCGCGCCGCCGCCCGAGAGACGGCGGGCAAGCGTCCCGCCGTCGCGTTCGAGCATACTCGTGCGGCACTCCTGCCACGCATTCTGATTGCGTCCGATGACGACCGTGTGCTTATTCTGCCAAAGATAGAGGATACAGGTGTCCTCGCCCACCGTATCGGTCAGATACTCTTCGAGCGCAAGGTTGCGGTGGGGCTCGGTGTCCGAACCAATGTAATACTGTAAGTTGCGGATCATGCGAACGAATAGCGCAGGACCATATTGCGGGCCGCGCCGACCTCGTCGAGACGGCGGACGGGCGTATCGTGCGGCGCGGTATGAAGCGCTTCGGGGTCGGAGTAGGCAAGGTCGAAAAGCTTCCCGTAAATATCGCAGACCTCGTCCATCGTCTCCTTGCTCTCCGTCTCGCAGGGCTCGACCATGAGCGCCTCGTGGACGATGAGCGGGAAGTACATCGTGGGTGGATGCAGACCGTAATCGAGCATTCCCTTGGCAAGGTCAAGCGCGGAAACACCCGTTTCCTTATGGAGATCGACGAGCGACATGACGAACTCGTGCATACAAATTTCGTCGTAGGCCATCGTAAATTTCTCCGCAAGCTTCACGCGCATATAGTTGGCGTTGAGCACGGCGTTCATCGCGGCCTCGGGGATGCCGGTCTTGCCGAGCGTAAGCACATAGGTCAGCGCCTTGATGCACACGTCAAAGTTGCCGTAGAACAGCTTCACACGGCCAATGGACTTCTCGGGATACTCAAAGTCAAACTTTTCATCCTTTTCGACGACCAGCGGGCCGGGCATATACTTTTTGAGGAAGTCCTTGCAGCCGACCGCGCCAGCGCCGGGGCCGCCGCCGCCGTGCGGCGTGGCAAAGGTCTTGTGCAGATTTGAGTGGATGCAGTCGAAGCCCATGTCGCCGGGGCGCACGACACCCATGACGGCGTTGAGGTTCGCACCGTCATAGTAGCACAGACCGCCCGCGTCGTGGACGATCTTCGTGATCTCCAGAATGTTCTTATCGAAAATGCCGACGGTGTTCGGGTTCGTGAGCATCAGGCCCGCCGTGTCGGGGCCTACGGCGGCGCGCAGCGCGTCAAGATCGACGCAGCCGTCCGCGCCGGAGGGAATGTTCACCACCTGATAGCCGCACATCGCGGCGGTGGCGGGATTGGTGCCATGAGCGGAGTCGGGCACGATGATCTTCGTGCGCGCGGTATCGCCGCGGTCGGTGTGGTACGCCTTGACGAGCAGCACGCCGGTAAACTCGCCGTGCGCGCCCGCCGCGGGCTGAAACGTCACCGCGTCCATACCGAAGATCTCGCCCAGCTCCGTGCCGAGGACGTGCAACGCCTCGAGCGCGCCCTGCGCGGTCTCGACGGGCTGGAGCGGGTGGATCTGCGTAAAGCCCGGCAGCGCCGCCATATCCTCGTCGATCTTGGGGTTATACTTCATCGTGCAGGAGCCAAGCGGATAGAACCCGTCGTTTACACCGTGGATGCGCTTGCAGAGCGTCGTGTAGTGGCGCGTGAGCTCATTTTCGCTCACATGGGGCAGGCGCAGCGGCGCCGTGCGCTCCTCGGGAAGCGTGTATTCCGGCACGTCGCACGCGGACATGAGACTCAGGCCGCGCCCCTCCGTGCCAAGCTCAAAGATCAGCTTCATTTCACAGCACCTCCTTTACGATGGCGGCAGCCCGGTCGAGCTGCTCCTTCGAGACCAGCTCGGTCACGCACCAGAGAATACCGCCCTCGACCTCCGCGCCACCGAGGATACCCGCCGCATCGAGCGCGTCGAGGATCTTTTTACGGCAGTTGGGGCACTCCACTTTCGTGACGAACTCGTGGAAGAACTCACCCTTATACTTGAGCGTACAGCCGGCCTTTTCCAACGCGGCGGCGAAATAGTGCGCCTTGGAGACACACAGCCGCGCGCACTGCTTCATGCCCGCCTCGCCCATCGCGGCCATGTAAATACCCGCGCTGAAAGCGCACAGCGCCTGATTAGAGCAGATGTTGGAGCTGGCCTTTTCGCGGCGGATGTGCTGCTCGCGCGCGGAGAGCGTGAGCACGTAGCCGGTCTTGCCGTCCACGTCCGTCGTTTGACCGACGATGCGTCCGGGGAGCTTGCGTGTCATGGCGGCGGTCGTCGCCATAAAGCCGAGGTACGGGCCGCCGAACGCAGTGTCAAGGCCGAGCGGCTGGCCGTCGCCCACGGCAATGTCCGCGCCCATCTCGCGCGGCGTGGGCAGTAGCGCGCAGGCGATTGGGTTTACGCCCATCACGAATTTCGCGCCCGCGGCGTGAACGATCTCACCGATGGCCTTTGCGTCCTCGATCTGACCGAAGTAGTTCGGCTGCTGGAGGTAGAAGCACGCGGCGTCCTCGCCGAGCGCGGCGCGCAGCGCGTCCGCGTCCGTCCTCCCGTCCTTTTCGGGGACGACAAAAAGCTCGGTGTTGGAGGCAAAGCAGTAGGTCCGCATGACCTCGATGACCTGCGGGTTCGCCGCGGCGGAGACGTAAGCCTTCGTGCGCTTGCGGTCTCTACACATGGGGATCGTCTCTGCGGCGGCGGTCGCGCCGTCGTAGTGTGAGGCGTTGGCAACGTCCATGCCCGTCAGCTCGCAGATCATGGTCTGAAATTCAAAGGTGCCCTGCAAAACGCCCTGACTGATCTCGGCCTGATAGGGCGTATAGCAGGTGACCAGCTCCTCACGGGAGGTGATGGACTTCACAACGGCGGGAATGAAGTGACGGTAGGCGCCCGCGCCGCGCAGAACGGTCTTGTAGACCTTGTTCTTCTCGGCCATGGCGGCGACCTTCTCGCGTACCTCCAGCTCGCTCATGCCCTCGGGAATGTTGAGCCTGCCGCCCAGCAGCATCTCCTGCGGAACGGCGCGGTAAAGCTCCTCAAGGCTCTTGACCCCGATGGCGGCAAGCATCTCCTCCCGTTCCGCCGCGGTGGTCGGAACGTAAGAACCCATCTCAGCCCTCCTCGGCGCAATGCGCCTCATAGGCCGCGGCGTCGAGCAGCTCCTCGGTGCCGCCGATGCCCTCGACCTTGATGATCCACGCGCCGTAAGGGTCGGAGTTGAGCGTTTCGGGCGCATCGGCCAGCGCCTCGTTGACCGCGCAGATGGTGCCGGTAACGGGAGAGATCACGTCGGAAACAGCCTTGACGGACTCGACGTCGCCGAAGCTCTCGCCGGCGGTGACGGTATCGCCCTCGGCGGGCAGGTTGATGAACACCACGTCGCCCAGCGCGTCTTGCGCGAAATCGGAAATGCCGATCACAGCGACCTCACCGTCCATTTTGATCCACTCGTGGGACTTGGAATACTTCAACTCAGCAGGGAAATTCATAATGTTGTCCTCCTCAAAATTTTGTTGTATGTCTGTTGTATGCTTACTTTTCCAGCTTGTAGAACGGCATGGGCACGATCTCCAGCTCGACCATGCGCCCGCGCACATCGGCGTTGAGGTGCTTGCCGATCTCGATGGCTTCGGCGGGAATGTAGCCCATCGCGACGCCGCAGCCGATGAACGGCGCGAACGTGCCGGAGGACGTCCAGCCGAGCTTTTCCCCCTCCATCGTGTAGAGATCACAGTGCTCGCGCACGATGCCGCGGCCGACGACCTTCATGCCGATGCGCTTGAACTTCGGCGCGCCGAGCGCCGCGAGCGCGTCGCGGCCGATGAAGTCCTTTTCCGTCAGCTTGCAGGGCAGGCCCGCCATCTTCGGTGTGATCTCCTCGTTCATCTCGTGGCCGTAGAGCGGCATCGAGGCTTCGAGGCGCAGCGTGTCGCGCGCGCCGAGGCCGCAGGGAATCAGGCCGGACTCCTCCCCCGCCTTCAGCAGGGCGTGCCACAGCTCCACAGTGTCCTCCGCCTTGCAGTAGAGCTCAAAGCCGTACTCGCCGGTGTAGCCGGTCTGAGAGACGAGGGCGTAAATAGTACGGCTGCCGAGGTCGAGCGGCACGTTGTCGATGAAGGTGTAGTACTTCGCGGGAATGTACTGCTCGCCGCAGAGCTTCTTCAGGATCTCGCCGGACTTTGGGCCTTGCAGCGCGAGCTGGCCCCAGTCGTCGCCCTCGTCGCGGTAGTCCACGTCGCCGAACAGGTGGCTTTCGACCCATGCGGCGTCCTTCTCGCGGTTGCCGGCGTTGACGACCAGCCAGTAATCGTCCGCCGCGCAGCGGTAAACGATGAAGTCGTCGATGATGCCGCCCGCGTCGTTGCAGAACATGGCGTACTTGATTTCGCCGTCCTGCATCGCGGAGATGTCGGCGGTGATGAGCTTCTGCACGTTCGCAACCGCGTCGAGGCCTTTGAGCCGCAGCTCGCCCATGTGCGAGACGTCAAAAAGCCCCGCCTTCTGCCGCACGGCCATGTGCTCGGCGAGCACGCCGGTTGGATACTGCACGGGCATCAGAAAGCCGCCGAACTCGACGATCTTTCCGCCCGCGTCCACATGAGTTTGATACAGGGGTGTTTTCCTTTCCATAAGCTGTTTCCTCCTCTTATTATCATTTTTGAATAATTGCATAAAAATGATTAAAATACAGCATAGAAAAAAGCACAAAGTCCCCCTTGGAACTTTGTGCCTCCGTTTTATGACCTGAGAGTTTCCCTGTCGGAAAGCTTTCCCGACAGGTTGCACCTTCGGCGTGCGGCAAGCCGCACTTTTCGGAGCGTCGTCCGAGCCCGGTCCTTCTGCCTGAGAGCTTCTGCATTCCCCTTCGGCGCCGCGGCGTAAGCGCCGCAGTCTCTCCCGTGACTCATCATCCGATCGCCTTATTCACTTGTTTTTCAAGGTAACACACGCAATGTGCTTTTGTCAAGAAAGTTTTTCGCCGTTTTATTAAAAAATTGCAAGAGTGAGAGAGAGTAAAGGAGCAGCTATGCGAAACGTATGGCCGCTCTTTTGCTCTCATCTTTCTCAGAACGCAACGTGCATGAACAGCGCCACGCAGCAGAGGATCACCGCCAGCGGGACATAAACGTAGCGCCCCACACTGTACCAAAGGCTCCCGCGCGTCCTTTTGCTGCCGGTGTTGACAGCGGCAAGCAGCGCGTCCTTCTTCATCACGTAGAACCACGAGACGGCGCCGAGCGTCGCACCGATGGGAATGATGTAGATGGAAACAAGATCCATCCACGGACCCCACTTGTCGATCGTCTCCATGCCGATGCCGAAGCCCAGACACACCACGCACAAAATCACCAGCACCGCCGTGCGGCTGAGCTTGGGAAACTTGTGCATCAGCGACTCCGCGACAGCCTCAAACATATTTTGCAGCGAGCTGACGCCAGCGAAGATCATCGCGACATAGAGAATGACGGCGAACAGGCGGCCGAACGGAATGTCCTGCAAAATGGTCGGCAGCGTGACGAACAGCAGGCTCGGTCCGGCGCCGACGTCCAGCCCGTAGGAGAAGCAGGCGGGAATGATGACCAGCGCGGCCACCACGGCGGCGATGGTGTCAAAGAGCGCCGTGTGCTGCGAAACGTCCACCACGTCCTCCTCCGCGGAGAGATACGCGCCGTAGACGATCATGCCGCTGCCCGTGACGGAGAGCGAAAAGAACGCCTGCCCCATCGCCCAGATCCAGATCATCGGGTCGGCCAGCGCCTCCCAGCGCGGCGTGAACATGAAAACGTAGCCCTCCGCCACACCCGGCAGCAGCGCCACACGCACCGCCAAAATGAGGAAGATGATAAAAAACAGCGGCATCATGACCTTGTTGCTCTTTTCGATGCTGTGCGCGCCGAAGAAAAGCGTCAGCAGCGTGCCGATGACCACGATGACGTGATACGGAATGACCGAATACGGCGTGGAGGAAAACGCGCCGAACCACGCGGCGGCATCCGCGGTCATGAGCGTACCGAGCAGCGAATCCGCCAGCGCCTTGAGCACGTAGGTAACGATGACCGCGTAGCCGATGGCGATGCACATGGAACCGGCGAGCGGCAGCCAGCCGAGCAGTCCGCCGAGCCTGCCCATGCGCTCGCCGCGCGTGGCCCATGCGTTTTGGTACGTACCGAGCGTACCGGTCGCCGCGCGGCGGCCCATCGCAAACTCCGCCGGCAGGCCGACGTAGCTGAAAATGAATACGAACAGCAAATAGATCAGCAGGAAGGCCCCGCCGCCGTTGCTGCCCATTTTGTTTGGAAATCCCCAAACGTTCGCCATCCCCACCGCCGAGCCGACCGAAGCTAAAATAAAGCCCCAACGGCTTGCAAAGCTCTTTGTACTTTTCATGTCCTTCTCCCTTTTTGACCGCCCGCGATTCGGCGGAACGGCCCCCTTTCTTCCGTTGATCATAACAAAGCCCCGAACCCTGCGGTTCGGGGCTTTTCTATTCTAAAGCTTTGCAGTGTAAAAGTCAAGCGTTTTCCAAAAACCGCATCAGGATCGTCGCGACCTGTGCGCGGGTGGCGGAAGCTTTGGGGAGCAGTGTGTTCCCGTCCGCGCCTGTGATCAGTCCCTCGGCGTTGGCCCATGCCATCGCCGTACCGGCATAGCCGCTGACCGCGCCGCTATCCGTGAAGCCGCTGAGGCTTGCCGTGGCAGAAGTATCGAGCTGCGCGGACTGCGCGTAGCGGTAAAGAATGGCGGCAAGCTGCTCGCGCGTGACGGCCTCGTTGGGTGCAAAGCTGCCGTCGGCGTAGCCAGTCACGATACTGTTAGCGCTCGCCCATGCGACGGCGTCCGTGTACCATGTGCCCGCTGTCACGTCGGAAAAGGATGCGCTGTCCGCGCTCGGACTACCGGCGAGCCGATAGAGAATGGTAACGAGCTGTGCGCGGGTGCAGGTGCCGTTCGGCGCAAAGGTATCGGCGGAAACGCCGGTCATCAGGTTCTTTTCGTAGGCGTATTCAACCGCGTCATAGCACCAGCTGTCCTCGGTCACGTCGCGAAAGGTTCCGTTCCCGGCAGCGGCCGTCCCGTTTTGGGACGGCTGCTGCCCATTGGGCATGGCAGGCGGCTGCTGGCCGTCAAAGCCACCGGGAGGGGTCATGCCGTCAGGGGACGCCGCGCCGTTCTCGCCGTCCGGCTTAGTCGGCGGGGTCTGCCCATCGGGAAAGGTCATTTCGTTCTCGCCGTCCGGTCTGGCTGGCGGGGTCTGTCCGTCGGGAGGCGTCATGTCGTCAGGAGCCGCCGTACCGCTCTCGCCGTCCGGTCTGGTCGGCGGAGTCTGCCCGTTGGCGCTGCCCGGCTGCTGACCGCCGCCCATGCCGCCGGGGAATCCGCCGGTAGCCGTGCCGGTCTGCGCAGTAGCGGTAGAGACGCTGGCGGAGCCGCTGTAAAGGCTGTAGCTGTCGCCGCTCGTCAGCTCATCCGAGGAGAAGAACAGATAGCCGGCGTTGCAGACCGCGGTTCCGCTGTAGACAGTCTTACCGGAGCTGTCCTTCACGGAGAAAGCGCTATTCTTGCTCAGAAGCGCACCGCCGCGATTGCCTCCCGTCTGACCGCCGCCCATGCCGCCGGTCGAGCCGAAGGACACATAGGGCTGCGTCGCCGTGACGGGAACACCCATTCCGTTGCTGCCGCCCGCGGCAAGCACGGTGCCGCCGGTGACATTGAGCGTACCGTCCGCGTCAAGGGGCTGGTTGTCTGCGCTGTTGGCGGTCCACACGACTATGGTCCCGCCGCTGATGTTGAGGTCGCCGTTGGAGTCGAAGCCGTCGCCCTCGGAGGCGTAGGCGTTAATCGTACCGCCGCTGATGTTGATAACGAAGTCGTAGTCCGTCAAGTCGGAATTGGCAGCATTCATGCAGTCGTCGGTGGAGTTGATGTCGATATTGCCGGAGAGGACGTTCAGTTCCGCCGCCTCGATGCCCTCATAGCACTCTTTGATATTGATGGTGGGGCCGCTCGTTCCCTTCGCGCCGATGTTCAGCTCGTAGTCGCAGTGAATGGCGTCGTCCGCGGCGGAGATCGTCAGCGTGCCGCTTTCGATGTTCAAAAGCTGCTCTGCGTTGATCGCGTCGTTCACGTTGGCGGTGATGTTCAAGGTCAGATCGCGGATGGTCAGGCTCGCGTCGCCCTCTTCATCGGTGGCTGCGCCGGACTTGATGCCGTTCTTGCCGTTGGCGACGATATTCAGCGTGCCGCTGCCACAGAGTGTAACGGTCGAGCCGTCCTTGCACTTGATGACCGCGTTCTCGGCGTTGGTGTTGTCCGTATAGGTCTCGTCGTTGTTCTTCGCGCTGTCTGTCAGCTTGTTCGTCGTACCGCTCGCGGCCACGATGGTCACCTCGGTGGACTTGTTGCAGGCAATCGGCGCAGTATCGCTGCTCGTGAGGGTCAGGCCGTTCAGCACCAGCGTCACGCCGGTCGTTCCCTTTTTGATCTTAATGGAGCCGTCGGCGCAGCTGCCGGACACGACGTAGGTGCCCTCGTCGTTGATAGTCAGCGCCGTGTCATCGATCTTGTAGCTGATATAGCTACCCTCCGTCACAATAATGCCGCTGTCGGAGAAAACGAATTTCGTCGCGCCCTCGGCGTCGTATTCGCTCGCGGCGCTCACCCTCGTTGGGATCAGTGCCGCCAGCAGCGCCATAGTCAGTGCGCAGGCCAGCAGCCATGCTTTGGAGCGTGTGTGTGTCATATCGGATCATCCTTTCTATTATCGTATTTTCAACGCTCGATCCCTCGCGGAGCTTTGCGGCGGCGTGCCGTTCCCGCTCGGGACGGTCAAATGATAGCGCGCCGACCTAAAGCCTGCCTAAAGGAAATGAGAAAATTTTCTTTAGGTTTCTTTTAGGTCGCGCGTTTATGATGGGCGCATCAAGGAGGTGTCCAATATGGCGAATCAAATTCAATGCTGCTTCAAGCGCTATGAAAAGAAATACTGGCTGACGTCCGCGCAGCAGCGCGCGCTGCTCGACGCGATGCAGCCTTATATGAAGGCCGACCGCTACGGCGCATACACCATCTGCAACCTTTATTATGATACGCCCGATTACGCCCTTATCCGCGCGTCGCTCGAAAAGCCCGTTTATAAGGAAAAGCTGCGCGTGCGCAGCTACGGCGTACCCGACACGAACGGCAAGGTGTTCGTGGAGCTGAAGAAAAAGTACGATGGCGTGGTCTACAAGCGCCGCGTCACAACGGCGGTCACGAACGTCGAGCCGCTGCTCACCGGCGCGCTCCCCGCCTCTAACTTTGGGCAGATCGGACGGGAGATCGGCTATTTTCAGTCCTTCTACCGCACCGAGCCGCGCGTATTCATCGGCTACGACCGGCTGGCCTTCGCCGGCATCGAGGAACCGGAGCTGCGCATCACCTTCGACACCGGCCTGCGCTGGCGCGACACGGAGCTCGATCTGCGCTGCGGCGACTACGGCGCGCCGATCATCGGCGGCGACCGCATTTTAATGGAGATCAAAATTCCCGGCGCCGCGCCGCTTTGGCTCAGCCGCCTGCTCTCGGAGGTCGGAGCGTTCCCCACGTCTTTTTCCAAGTACGGCGCGTGCTACTGCAAGCATCTGATCCGCGGAGAGCACGCCGCAAACGCAAAAAAGGAGGAAATTTACTGTGCTTGACTCTATTCTCGGTGCGGAGCTGACGCTCTCCGCCTTTCTCATCTGTACCGCCGCGTCATTGCTGCTCGGCGTCGGCACGGCCCTTGCCGCGCAGTACCGCGCGCGCACCACGCAGAGCTTTGCCGTCGCGCTGGCGATACTGCCTGCTGTCGTGCAGGTCGTCATCATGCTCGTCAACGGGAACCTCGGCGCGGGCGTCGCGGTCGCGGGCGCGTTCAGTCTTGTGCGATTCCGCTCCGCCCCCGGCACGGCGCGCGAGATCGCCGCGCTCTTTCTCGCGATGGCCCTCGGCCTTGCCACCGGCATGGGCTACGTCACGCTCGCATTTCTCTTTTTCGTCATCATCGCCGCCGCGCTGCTGGCGCTGACCGCGCTGCGCTTCGGGCAGCCCTCCTCCGCCGCGCGTGTGCTGAAGATCACCATTCCCGAAAACCTCGATTACGAGGGGCTTTTCGACGACCTGTTCGCGCGCTACACCGCCTCGCACGAGCTTGTCCGCGTGAAAACGAGCAGCATGGGCACGCTCTACGAGCTGGAGTACCGCGTCACGCTCGCGGGCGAGGGCGTCCCGAAGGAGTTTCTCGACGAGCTGCGCTGCCGCAACGGCAACCTCAACATCGTCTGCGGACGCGAGACCGCGAAGGAAGCGCTGTAATGAACGGTTGATTTTTCCGCGCGTTTTGCTATACTGGAGAAAAACGGACAAAACAGGGAGGGATACCGATGCGGCTGCTGATCGCGGAGGACGAGTTGGATCTAGCGGAGGCGCTGACGGTCTTTTTTGAGCGCAATCATTTCACCGTGGACGCGGTGCACAACGGCTTCGACGCCTACGAATACGCCGTCACCGGCGAATACGACGCCGTGATCCTCGACGTGATGATGCCCAAGATGAACGGGCTTCAGGTGCTCGAGCGTCTGCGGAGCGAGGGCGTGAAAACGCCCATCATGATGCTCACCGCCAAGGGGCAGAAGGACGACCGCATCACCGGCTTCAACGCCGGCGCGGACGACTATCTGCCCAAGCCCTTCGATCCCGACGAGCTTTTGAGCCGCGTGCGCGCGATGCTGCGCCGCAGCGAGGCCTACCGGCCGAGCGTGCTGCTCTACGGCGACCTGACGCTCGACCCGAACAGCGGCGAGCTGCGCTGCGGCGGCGAGAGCGTCCGTCTGAGCGGGCGCGAGTTTCAGGTGATGGAGCTGTTCCTGCGCTCGCCGCGGCAGGTGTTCTCCGCCGAGCGCATCATGGAGAAGGTCTGGGGCTGGGACAACGAGGCGGAGATCAACGTCGTGTGGGTCAACGTCTCAAACCTGCGCAAAAAGCTCAAGGCCATCGGCTCGGCCGTTACGCTCCGCGCCAACCGCGGCCTCGGCTACGTGCTGGAGGAGGGCGTATGATCAATCGGCTGCGCAACCGCTTCATCCGCATCGCGACGCTATCGGTCGCGGCGGTCATGCTGCTGCTGACGGTGATCGTCAACACGGCGAACTTCGTTTCCGTGGACTCCGACCTCGTGCAGACGCTTGAGCTGATCGAAAAAAACAATGGCACGCTGCCGCAGCCCTCGCGTCCGGACACGCAGGCGGATGCGCTCGAACCGCCCGCCGCCCCCGATGGTACGGAGCCGACTGCCGCGCCGGAGAAAAAGCCGAACGACCGCGGCGGGCACGACGGGCCGTTCGGCCCGGAAACAGCGTTCTCCACGCGCTTTTTCGTCCTCCGCTACACGGGCGGCGGCTCGCTCGTCCGCGCCGAGCTGGACAAGATCGCCGCCGTCACCGAGGACGACGTGGACGAATACCTTGACGCCGCGTTGCGACACGGCACGGGCTACGGCTACTACTCCGGCTACAAATTTCTTGTGACGGACGACGGCGAGGGACGCTATTCCGCCATCTTCCTCGACTGCTATCAGGCCCTCCGCACGGTCAGGACCGTGGCGGTGTGGTCGCTCGCGGCGGACGCCATGTGCATCCTGCTTGTCTTTGCGCTGGTGGTGCTGCTCTCGCGCAAGGCCATCGACCCGGTGGTGCGCTCCGCCGAGCGGCAGAAGCAGTTCATCACCGACGCGAGCCACGAGTTGAAAACGCCCATCACCGTCATCGCCGCGAGCCTGCGCGTCCTTGAGCTGGACGTGGGAAAGCAGAAATGGATCGACAAGGCGATGGCGCAGACCGAAAAGCTCACCGCGCTGGTCAATTCGCTCGTCACGCTCTCGCGCATGGACGAGGAAACCTCCCCGCTCAAATCGGAGGATTTCTCCGTCAGCGACGCGGTGAGCGAAACGGCGGAGTCCTTCCGCGACTTTGCGGCCTCCCGCGGCCATGCGCTGACGGTCTCCGTCGAACCGAGCCTCACCTATCGCGGCGACGAATATGCCGTGCGCCAGCTCGTGAGCATCCTTCTTGATAACGCCGTGAAGTACGCCCTGCCCGACACGCCCATCACGGTATCGCTGGAACGCGCACGGCGCGGCGTGGTGCTGCGCACCGTGAACCACTGCGAGCCGTCTGCGGAGCTGGACGCCTCCAAGCTCTTCGACCGCTTCTACCGCGCCGATCCGTCCCGCAGCGCGGAGACAGGCGGCTTCGGCATCGGGCTTTCCATCGCCCGCGGCATCGCCGAGGGACACCACGGCAGCATTTCCGCCAGAGTCACCGGCGACGTGATCGAATTTATCGCCGAGCTGCGCTGAGAAAAATGAATTTGCCGCGGCGCGCGCCAAAAAAGGCTTGCGCGCCGCGGCTTTTTTGCGCATAATAGAAGCAGAACGATTTTCCCGACGGAGGTTTTTATGACGAAGCCAATTTGCAAGCGCAGTGAGGTCCCCGCAGAGTTCACCTGGAACCTTGCCGATATTTTCCCCTCGGACGAGGCGTGGCGGGCTGAATACGAGGCCCTCATGCCCTATACCGAAAAGGTTGCGGCCTATCAGGGCCGCCTCGGTGAGAGCGCGGAGACGCTGCTCACCTATTTCCGGCTCGACGATGAGCTGAACGTCCGCATCGGCCGGCTCTACGGCTACGCCAACTGCAAGGCCGACGAGGACACCTCGAACGGCCTTTATCAGGATCTGCGCGGCAAGGCGCTGAGCCTGTCCGTCGCGCTCTCCGGCGCGGGCGCGTTCGCCGCGAGCGAGCTGCTCGCGCTGAGCGATGAAACGCTCGACCGCTTTTATGCCGAATGTCCCGCGCTGGAAACCTACCATCGTCCGATCGAAAAGCTCTGCCGCCGCAGGGCGCACATTCTCTCACCGGAGTGCGAGGCGCTGCTGGCGAACGCCGGCGAGGTGGCCGACAGTCCCGACGCGATCTTCGGTGTGTTCCACAACGCCGACCTGCGTTTCCCCGCCGTGACCGACGGTGCGGGGAAAGAGCATCTGCTGACCGACGCGACCTTTGTTCCCCTGCTCCAAAGCGGCGACCGCGCGCTGCGCCGCAGCACGTTCGAGACCTACTACGCGACGCTCGGCGGCTATCGCAACACCCTCGCCGCAACGCTCGACGCGCAGTTCAAGCAGCTCCGCTTCTTTGCCGCCGCGCGGAAATACCCCTCCACGCTCGACGCCGCGCTCGACGCGACCGAGGTGCCGGCGAGCGTCTACGACAGCCTCATCGAAAGCGTCCACGCGAACCTCGACAAGATGTACCGCTACGTTGCTCTGCGCCGCCGTCTGCTCGGCGTGGAGGAGCTGCATATGTACGATGTCTACGCGCCCATCGTGCCCGACGCGGCGGAGGAGATCCCTTTCGGGCGGGCAAAGGCGACTGTGCTCGACGCGCTCGCCGTCCTCGGTTCGGATTACACCGCCCTGCTGCGCGAGGGCTTTGACCGCCGCTGGCTCGACGTGTACCCCAACGTCGGCAAGCGCGGCGGCGCGTACTCCTCCGGTGTCGCGCGCCCGCACCCCTACGTCCTGCTCAATCAGACCGACGACCTTGACAGCGTGTTCACCATCGCGCACGAGATGGGCCACGCGATGCACAGCTATCTGAGCACGCAGCGCCAGCCCGTCTGCACGAGCGACTACGTGATCTTCGTCGCCGAGGTCGCCTCGACCTGCAACGAGGTGCTGCTCATGCGCCATCTGCTGCAAAGGAGCGCCGACAAACGCGAGCGGGCCTACCTCATCAACCACTTCCTCGATCAGTTCAAGGGCACGGTCTACCGTCAGACGATGTTTGCCGAGTTCGAGCGCGAACTCGGGCGCATGGCGGAGCGCGGCGAAACGCTGACCGCCGACGCGCTGGACGAAAAGTATCTTGCGCTCAACCGTCTCTACTTCGGCCCCGACATGGTCAGCGACGAGCAGATCGCGCTCGAATGGGCGCGCATCCCGCACTTCTACTACAACTACTACGTGTTCCAGTACGCCACCGGCTTCTCCGCCGCGGTCGCGCTGGCCGACCGCATCCTGCGCGAGGGGGAGAGCGCCGTCGCGGACTACAAGCGTTTTCTTTCCGGCGGCAGCAGCGCCGATCCGATCTCGCTTTTGAAGCTCGCCGGCGTGGATATGAGCGCCCCCGCGCCGGTCAACGCCGCACTTTCCCTGTTCGGCGAGCTGGTCGACGAGCTGGACGCCCCCACCTGCTGACTTCTCCCCATCCGCGAATCGGCGGCGCGGCGCCAAAAGACGAAATAGGCGAAAAAACGCCGCGATTCCATAAGATCGCGGCATTTTTGGCACGCCTGAGCGGATTCGAACCGCTGGTCTTCCGCTTAGGAGCTACATCGTTCGGGTCGTGCCTTATAGTACGCCGTGCTTCAAAATGTCCGCAAACCCGCATGAATACTGACTTTTTTATCGAACTGCTTGTTGCGGAGTATCTGAAAATATCGTCTAATATTGGCTCGTTTTGCACTCAAATCGAACCTGCTATTAGACAAATATTAGACAGTTTTTTAGCTGTCACCCCAAACACCGGGGACTCTTTGGAACTATCTTACCCTATAATTTGACATTGTTCAAGAGGAAGAAAGCGTAAGCTGACTTCCTCTTGTTTTTATATACAGATACAGGAGGTGACACCCTTGCCACTAAATCTACCCTACTACTACGGCCACGCTGGTGAGCAATACGCTTTCTTTCGTATCCCCAAATTACTGCTGACCGATGACCGCTTTGCAGAAATCTCGACCGATGCAAAGCTACTGTATGGATTGCTGCTTGACCGTATGGAGCTGTCCTATCGGAACGGTTGGATCGACGAGCAGAATCGCGTCTTTATCATCTTCACAGCGGAGGAGGTCATGTCCACCCTGCGCTGCCGTTCTGAAAAAGCGGCACGGCTTTTTGCTGAATTGGACAGCGCCAAGGGTATCGGCCTGATTGAGCGTAAACGGCAAGGGCTGGGACGCCCTACGCTGATTTATGTGAAAAACTTTTCCGGTGCGTAATATGGCATATTCAGACCTTGATGCGCCATTTTCACCGCAGGATTATTCTGCAATTTCCAGAGATTCGATAATCGAATTTCAAGACATTCGATTTCCGAACTTCTGGACATTCGATAATCGAAATCTAATAAGACTGAGATATAGCAAGACTGAGAATAGAAAGAATACTACCCGAAAAA
>CAVKBJ010000124.1:0-4423 GCA_963654505.1 Lachnospiraceae bacterium | reverse complement strand
CCGTCACCTTATCGTAGAGCCCGACCTCGTCGGCGGAGGAGCGATCCTCGATCACGCGGGCTGAGGCGATCATGCGCTCTAAATAGCGGATGCGGCTCTTGTTGCGGTTCTGCTCCTGCTTGGCCGCCTTGTACTCATAGTTTTCGCTCAGATCGCCGAAAGCGCGGGTGCGCTTGACCTCCTCGATCAGCTCCGGCATCAGGCGGAGCCGGCGGTCGTCCAGCTCCGCCTGCATTTTTTGAAGGTCCTGCGCGGTCAGCTCGTCGTTCATGGATACCGCTTCCTTTCGCTTGTGTTTTTCCGTCCCTATTGTAGCGAAAACGCGCGGCGGGCGCAAGGCCCGCTCTGCAATTTTTTGCATGGAGTGAATAGAAATCTTACGGTTGTAGAATGCCGGAAACTGTGGTAAGCTATCCTCAAAATCACCGTAGGCAAAGGAGATAAAATATTATGAAGATCGCAATGCCGTATCAGGACGGTATGCTTTTTGAGCATTTCGGACGCGCGAAGGAATTCAAGATCTACACGATCGCGGACCTCGATCCCGTGACCGGCGAGGTCATCGCCCCCGAGGATCTCAGCCACGAGGCGGTCGCCCGCACGCTCAGGGAGCATGGCGTGGACGTCGTGCTCTGCGGCAGCATCGGCGAGCACGCGCGGCAGGCCGTCGAGGGCGAGCATATGCTCGTCTTTACCGGCGTCACCGGCGCGGCGGACGACGTGCTCGAGCGCTTTTTGCAGGGCAATTTGGACGGTACGGACGACGCGCTCGCCGGCGGAGGCTGCGGCGGATGCGGCGGCGGCTGTGCGGGCTGCGGCGGATGCGGCGGCGCGGCCGAGCGCGCGCCTTACGTCGAAACGCGCACCTTCGCCGACATCGTGACGCTCACGAGCGAGAATTTTCAAGCCGAGGTGCTCGACGATCCGGGGCTGATCCTCATCGACTTCTGGGCCGAGTGGTGCCAGCCCTGCCGGATGCTCGCGCCCGCCTTTGAGGAGCTCAACCGCGAGGAGCCGCAGGTCAAGTTCTGCCGCGTCAACGTGGACGAGCAGGGCGAGCTGGCACAGATGTTCGGCATCGAGTCCATTCCGACGCTCGCCGTCGTGCAGGATCGCCACACGCTCACCGGCTCGGTCGGCCTGCGGAGCAAGGACGAGATCCGTGCCATGCTCGACGGCTGCAAGTGAGGGGGGACGGCATGAAAATTCGCTACAATGAGGACGCGGAGGTCGTCGCACGTCTGCGCGAGGCTCTGCTGAAAAAGGAGCTGTACTGCCCCTGCCGCCTGCAAAGGGTCGAGGACAACCGCTGTATGTGCCGCGAGTTCCGCGAGCAGATCGCCGATCCCGAGTTTGAGGGCTACTGCCACTGCCGGCTGTATTACAAAGAAAAATAAAAACACGAAAGCAGGTGAGGCTCTCATGCCGCACAGACAAGCCGCGCAGCTGTACCGCGCGGCGCCTAAGAGCGACGCGCTGCTCACCGGCGCGCCGCTTTCGACCCTTTTATATTTTGCGTTCCCCATCATTTTGGGAAATGTCTTCCAGCAGCTCTACAGCATTGTGGACGCCATCGTGGTGGGCAAATTTCTCGGCGATCTGCCGCTGGCCGGCATCAGCGTCGCCGCGCCCATCGCGGACGTGGCAAACGCGCTGGTCATCGGCGGCACCATCGGCGTCGGCGTGCTGTGCGCGCAGATGTGCGGCGCGGAGGACTGGGAACGGCTGCGCCGCATGAACGCGACGGCGCTTCTCGGCGGCGCGGCGCTGACGCTGCTCATCGCCGCAGCCGGCATCGTCTGTTCGGCGCCGCTTTTGCGCGCGCAGGGCACGGAGGAGACCGTCTGCCGCGAGGCGGCGGTCTATTTGCAGTTTGTGTTCGCGGGGCTGATCTGCTGCTTTCTCTACAACTACTACGCCTCCATGCTGCGCTCGTGCGGCGACTCGCGCACACCGTTCGTCATCCTGCTCGTCTCGTCCACGCTCCACGCGCTGCTCGACGTGCTGTTCGTCGGCGTGTTCGCGTGGGGCATCCGTGGCGTGGCCTGCTCCACAGTGCTCTGTCAGGCCTTTTCGGCGGCGTGGTGCATCCTGTACGCCGAGCGGCGCTGCCCGCCGCTGACGCTCAAGCGCGGCGAGCTACGCTTCGAGCGGAAAATGGGCAACATGGTGCTCTCCTACGCCTGGGCGGCGGCATTGCAACAGGCGGTCGTCTGCATCGGGCGGCTGCTGGTGCAGGGAATACTGACGCCGCTCGGCACAAACACGGTGACAGGCTACAATATGTCGCTGCGCACGGAGCAGTTTCTGTTCTGCTTCTCGCAGGGCATCAGCGCGGCGATGGTCGTGTGCCTGTCGCAGAACCTCGGGCACGGCGACAGGGCGCGCGTGCGGCGCTTCTACCGCGTCAGCGTCTGTGTGGAGATCGCGCTGCTCGCCGTACTGGGAACGGTCTGCTTTCTTTTCCCGTCCCATATCGTCGGCGTGTTTTCGGATAACGCCGAGGTCATCGCCGCGGGCGCGCGCTATACGGGCACGATGGCCTATCTGTACCTTTTTGCCTTCCTCGGAGAGGTCATTCAAGGCTTCTTTCGCGGGCTCGGACGGCTGCGGCTGACGATGGTGGCGTCGCTCTTGCAGGTCGTGCTTCGCGTGGCGCTGTCGTATTTCCTGATCCCTGTGTGGGGGATGTACGGCATCTGCGCGGCGGTCGCGAGCGGCTGGATCCTGCTGGTGCTCATCGAGGGCTGCTACAGCGTCCGCACGGCGCGGGCGCTGACAAGTGAAAGAAGGGGAGCTTTTTAAGCTTCCCTTCTTTTTTCTATTTTTCATGCGCGGCGAGGAATTTTTCATACTGCGACTGATACCACGCGCGCAGCTCCTCCACGCCCTCGTCCGTCCACGGGAAAATCTCTTCCTCTATGTCCTGCGCCAGCTCGTAGCAGAGGTCGGAGTAGGTCGAAGCCTTCAGCGCGTCGCCGCCGTCGCCCTGGACCTGCTCATAGCGGTAGCGGAAGTCGAGGTTTTTCTCGCGGTCGGTCACAGAGCCGGTGTAGACGAAGGCACGGTGGAACCAGCGCGCGTCCATGATCTCAAAGCATTTGAGCATTGCGGTCTCCCCCCCTCATTCGTGGCGGTAGAGCTTTTTGCCGTCGAGCGCGAACACACGGTCGCTGAAGCCGCCGACCGGCGTGGCGTCAAGCACCTCGCGGTAGATCTCCATGCGGCTGTCGATCAGGTCGATGTAGCTCAGAAGCTCGCTTTCCGCGCAGACCGGACGCACCGCCGCGCCGAATTCCGGCTCGCCGTGGTGGGAGAGGACGAGGTGCCGGAGCAGGACGGACTTTTCCTCGGGAATGTCCAGCTCCCTGGCGATCTCCGCGATCTCCTGCGCGCCCATGACAAGGTGGCCGATGAGCTGCCCCTCCACGGAGTAGTCCGTCACCAGTCCGAGGGCGGAGAAGCGGAACTCGCGCTCCTTTTGCAGATCGTGCGCGAAGGTGCCCGCGAGCAGCAGGCTGCGATCCACCGTGCCGGCGTACATACCGGCGAGAACGTCGGCGAGCTTCATCATGTTGCCCGTGTGCATCAGAAGGCCCTGCAAAAAGCTGTGGTGGACGCTCTTCGCCGCGGGAATGGTGCGCAGGCTCTCGCTGTGGCGGCGCAGCAGCTCGCGGCAGACGGCCTTGTAGTCGGCGTCCTCCACGGAGTCAAGCAGCGCCTCGACGGCGGCGTACATCGCCTCCGCGTCGATGGGCGCGGTCGGCACGAGCGCGGCCACGTCGTAGTGGTCGCCCTCACCGGCAAGGCGGATACGCTCGACCGTCACCTGCAATGCCCCGCGGAACTCCGACACGCTGCCGCGGATCTTCACGACCTTGCCCTCGTCCGCCGCGCCGATGGGCCCGGGATAGTCCCACACCTTCGCGTCGACCGCGCCGGTTTTGTCCAAAAGGGTCAGGGTCAAAAAAGGCTTGCCGTTATTCGCCACCTTGGAAAAGGCGGATTTGAGGACGTAAAAGCCCTCGACATCGTCGCCGCGCGCCATGCGCGCGACGGGCAGATCATATTCCATTGTTGTTCCTCGCTTTATCCTGATTTTCCCGCCTATTGTACCACAGCGGACCGGCGCGGCGCAAGGGTGCAAATTTTTTAATTCCCTATTGACATTGTATGTTTATGAGCTTATAATCCTATCAACTTGATAGGATTATGGAATGGCCCGCTATGGCGGACACGGAAACGGGGACAAGCAAGATGAAAAACGAAGCACTTTTAGAGATCAGAGATCTGCGCGTCAGCGCGGGCGAAAAGGAAATTCTGCACGGCGTCGAGCTGACGGTCGGGCGCGACGAGACGCACGTTCTCATGGGGCCGAACGGCACGGGCAAGTCCACGCTCGGCTACGCCGTCACCGGCAACC
>CAVKBJ010000123.1:0-8484 GCA_963654505.1 Lachnospiraceae bacterium | reverse complement strand
ATTGAGAACGCGGAGAAGAAGCTCTACGGCGTGCAGTTCCACCCCGAGGTGCTCCACACCGTCCACGGCACCGAGATCCTGAAGAATTTCCTCTATAAGATCTGCGGCCTTGCCCCCGAATGGAGCATGGCGAATTACGTCAACGAAGCCATCGGGGAGGTCCGCGCCAAGGTCGGCGGCGGCAAGGTGCTCCTTGCCCTCTCCGGCGGCGTGGACAGCGCCGTGGCTGCAGCCCTCCTCTACCGCGCGGTCGGCGGGCAGCTCACCTGCATCTTCGTCGATCACGGTCTGCTGCGCAAGGACGAGGGCGATCAGGTCGAGCGCGCCATGCACGACTGCCTCGGCATGAGCATCGTGCGCGTGAACGCGCAGGAGCGCTTCCTCACCAAGCTCGCCGGCATTTCCGAGCCGGAGCGCAAGCGCAAGATCATCGGCGAGGAGTTCATCCGTGTCTTTGAGGCCGAGGCGAAGAAGCTCGGCCGCGTCGATTTCCTCGCGCAGGGCACCATCTACCCCGACGTGGTGGAGTCCGGCGTCGGCGGCGAGAGCGTCGTCATCAAGAGCCACCACAACGTCGGCGGCCTGCCCGACCACGTCGATTTCAAGGAGATCATCGAGCCGCTGCGCCGCCTGTTCAAGGACGAGGTGCGTCAGCTCGGCATCGAGCTGGGCCTGCCCGAGAGCCTTGTCTGGCGTCAGCCCTTCCCCGGCCCGGGCCTTGCCATCCGCGTCATCGGCGAGATCACCGAGGAAAAGCTCGCCATCGTGCGCGAGGCGGACGCCATCTTCCGCGAGGAGGTCGCCAAAGCCGGCCTTGAGCGCAGCATCAACCAGTATTTCGCGGCGCTCACGAACCTGCGCTCGGTCGGCGTCATGGGCGACGAGCGCACCTACGACTACGCCATCGCGCTGCGCGCGGTGGAGACGCAGGACTTCATGACCGCCGACTTCTCTCGCCTGCCGTGGGAACTGCTCGACACCGTCTCCCGCCGCATCGTGAACGAGGTCAAGGGCGTTAACCGTATCCTCTATGACGTCACCGGCAAGCCCCCCGCCACCGTGGAGCTGGAATGAGAAAAAAGTGAGCATAATGGGCTGAAAAGCCTTGAAAACACGCACTTTTTGAAAATCTTATTTCCCGTTTGATAGCAAAATGATAGCAGATGCCAAAACTGTTTTGTTTACTCTTGTTTCAAGGGACAAGCGGTTTGCAGATTAGTCTATCTCATCCAATCCTATATTGAGAGCGAAAAAGGCTCTGCTGACTTTCTGTAAAAGAAAGCCGGCAGAGCCTTTTGTTATTTTTCCGTGTGTTCTTTGAGGTCGGCAAGGAGCAGATCGCTCAATTCCTGCGATGGCGTGATCTTGTGCCACTGACCAGAGGTATCGTATTTCGGATAGTAATAGCGCCAGCGGTCGTATTCTTCTCTGGTGATCTCGCCAGCTTTCAGCTTGGCAGCAACTGCGTCCCATGCGGCAAGCATCCTATGAAGCGCCGCTGCGTCGCGTCCTTTGCGAATGTGGACGCGCAGATGCACCTCGTTCTCGCATTCGCAGACTTCAAGCCCGTACCGGTCTTCCAGCGTGAACAGCGTGTGCATCAGCCCGATATCAGAGTCAATGTCCGGTACATCTTGGCGAGTGGGAATAAGAGCTCAGAACTGTCTTATAACTGCCCGCAGATAAAATGACTATCCGGTCTCTATTGAGAAGCCGGATAGTCATTTTATTGCCTGAGAATCTTTTTAATGTCCTCTTTTGTTGCCCATGGTTTTCTTCTGTGTATCATGCTATGGCAGTTGGAGCATAGCATAAGCATATCTTCGACCCTTGTTTTTTCATCCGGCTTCATTTCAGAAACAGGCTTCGTATGATGCGCTTCTATAAACCCGTTTCCCAAGTCGCCATAGACCTCCGCAAAGTCAAATCCACAAATTTCGCAGTACAGTCTTCCGCCATGCTCGTCTCTGAATTTCTGCTTTGATCTCGTGATCAAATACTGATTTCGTTCTCTGGTCAAATGCAGCTTCAGCAGTTCTTTCCCCTCTGAAAAATCATCATCATCGGCAGTCAGGTCAAGGCTGCAATTCTTTTGCTCTATGAGTCCATAGTGTCCTTTGTTCTTGCCGTCTATCATATAAAATAATGCTTTTCCATCAAACTTCACGCTTTCCCGGCTGCCTCTTTCCAATGCATCCCGTATAGTTGCCCTATACCTCTTAGGCACCGCTTTCCTGTGTACCTGAAGAAATTTGGCATAAATATCCTCGAGATATGCGTGCCCCCCCTTAATTGCTCCAGAACGAATACGCATTCTTCCTTCCATGTATACACATTCAGCCCTCCTCATCCTCTGTTCTCAATTTCCGCAATTTTGCCGCAGAGCAAAATTGCCCCCTGTTTTTACATAATGCTCTGCTAAGCATATCGCTGTCAATTCTTTCCACTTTACCTGTTCGGCTCCATGTCGCCGGAGAGCGTGTCAAGATACCGATAGTACGGCATCAGGAAGCGGAAGCCCTCGAGCACCTCGTCTTTGAGCTGCGGCGTGAAGAGCACGCCCTCGGGGTTATCGTCATAGCCGATGGTGATGTTTTTGCGGTTGTACCACGGGTTCAGGAGCTTGCCCACGTCGCCTCTAGGACGCTTGAATTCCTCGCCGCCAAGCACAAAGCGCGACTTATTCAGCCGCCGCGCGAGCTTTTCGAGCGGCTTGGGGTCGTTCTCGATGCGTGCGCGGAGCTTCGCCATCGTCGCTGCGCCGGCATCCCAATAGCCGCAGCCGTAGCTGAAATAGTTCGGCGCGAGCTCGAAGTAGAGCGCGGGCACGCCCTCGAAGCGCTCGTGCGGACGCTCGACGGTGAACCACAGATGATCCTTGTACGGCCCGCGGCCGTGCAGCCGCCGCGCGTCGCGGTAGATGCGGCAGACGTGCAGTTTCATGCTCTGTTTGGGATAGGCCGCCGCGAGCGCGTCGAACACCTCACCGGCGAGAGCGCGCATGGGCGCGTCCACGTGATCAATGAACTCCTGCTTATGCGTGAGGAACCATCCCCGCTCGTTGTTGAGGCGGATGCCCCAGAGAAAGTCGATGGACTGCTGAGAAAAGCCTTGAAACATAAAAATCCCTCTTTGCTTTGTTTTCCGCCAGTTTACCAGCTTTTCCGTCCGCCGTAAAGCGGTAAATGCCGCCAAAAAGGAAAAAACGCAGCTTACGCTGCGTTTTCCCTTTTTACAACGAACGAGAGGAGGAAACTCTCAGAAGTTGGCTTTTTTTGTTTGCGCTCACTTGGCGCTGTGGCCATGATCGACCTCGTACATATGGTTGATAAGCTCCAGCACCTTGTTGGAATAGCCGATCTCGTTATCGTACCAGCTTATGACCTTGACGAAGGTATCGGTCAGGGCGATGCCGGCGGTCGCGTCGAAGATGGAGGTGCGGGAGTCGCCGAGGAAGTCGGAGGAAACGACGGCCTCGTCGGTGTAGCCGAGGATGCCCTTGAGCTCGCCCTCGCTGGCCTTCTTCATGGCGACGCAGATCTCATCGTAGGTGGTGGGCTTTTCGAGGTTGACGGTCAGGTCGACGACGGAAACGTCCAGCGTCGGAACGCGCATGGACATACCGGTCAGCTTGCCGTTGAGCTCGGGGATGACCTTGCCGACGGCCTTGGCCGCGCCGGTGGAGCTGGGGATGATGTTTGCGGTCGCCGCGCGGCCGCCGCGCCAATCCTTGAGGGAGGGGCCGTCTACGGTCTCCTGCGTGGCGGTGACGGAGTGGATGGTGGTCATCAGACCGTCCTTGATGCCGAAGTTCTCATGCAGGACCTTGGCGATGGGAGCGAGGCAGTTGGTCGTGCAGCTTGCGTTGGAAACGAACTGCATATCGCTCGTGTAATCCTTATGATTCACGCCCATGACGAACATGGGGGTGTCATCCTTGCTCGGCGCGGACATGACGACCTTCTTCGCGCCGGCGGCGATGTGCCCGGCGGCCTTTTCCCTGGTGAGGAACAGACCCGTGGACTCGACGATATACTCGGCGCCGAGCTTGCCCCACTTGAGGTTCGCGGGATCTCTCTCGCTGAAAACGGGAATGACCTGACCGTTGACGACCAGCGCGTTCTCGCGGCTTTCAATGTCGGCCTTGCAGCGGCCGTGCATCGTATCGTACTTGAGCATATAGGCAAGATAATCGGCGGGGCAGAGGTCGTTGATGCCCACTACGTCGATCTCGGGATGTTCGAGACAGGCACGGAACACCATGCGGCCGATGCGGCCAAAGCCGTTGATACCGATTTTAATGGACATAAAATGCGCTTCCCTTCATTTTCTATGGAATATATCAAATGTATGGCACATTTGGTATTATAGCAGGTTTTTTTCAGAATGCAAGCATTTTTTCAAAAAATTTTCCTTTGCACGAAAGCTCTTGTGTTTTCGACAGGAGTTTGGTATGCTACGTAGTACTCTGATACATTGCGCACCGCGCCGCGGTACTTTTTTCCATGCGAAAATCGCGCCGTCCTGCAAAGGATAGGAACAGCTTTCCCAAAGGAGGCGCACCTTATGATGCCACTCGACGAAAAAGATCTTCAGCTTCTGACCGAGGTCCTGCCAAACGTTTCAGCGCAGCTCCGCTCCTCAATGGCAAACGTGTTTGCCGCGGCGAACCGGCTCGCGCCGGAGGGCGCGCGCGAGGCCGATCCCACGCTGGACAAAAACGCGGCCGTCCTCACGATGAGCTGCCATCAAATGCTGCGTCTGGTCGGCAACCTTTCCGCCGTGAGCGAGCTGGTGCAGGGCGGACGCTTCAAGCTGCGCAACGGCGACCTCATCGGCTTTTGCCGCACGCTCTGCGAGCGTGCCGAGCCGCTGTTCGCGCTGCGCGGCGTCGCGCTGCGCTTTTCCGCCGACCGTGAGAGCCACATTCTCGCCTTCAACGCGCCCATGCTCGAGCGCGCGCTTTTGAACCTGCTTTCAAACGCCCTGAAATTCACGCCGGAGGGCGGTGCAGTCAGCGTGCGCGTCAAATGCGGCGAGCGCTTCGTTCAGCTCAGCGTAGCCGACACGGGCTGCGGCATCGAGCCGGAGCGCCTCGCCCACGTCTTTGAGCGCTATCTGGAAACGGAGCGCCTTGACCCCGTTCCGCACGGGCTCGGCGTGGGGCTTTCCCTGTGCCGCCGCATCGCGCAGGGGCACGGCGGGATGCTTGTGGCGGAGTCCGCCGTCGGCAAGGGCACGACCTTCACGCTCTCGCTGCCCGATACCCGCTCGACGGAGCTGTCGCTTTCCGACCGCCGCTTCGATTACGCCGGCGGCTTCGATCACGTTCTTATGGAGCTGAGCGACGCGCTGCCGAGCAGCGCATTTTTACAGAAATATCTCGATTAAGGAAGCATACTCATGGCAAAAAAGGTTCTGGTCGGTATGTCGGGCGGCGTAGACAGCGCCGCCTGCGTTCTCCTGCTTAAAAGGCAAGGCTACGACGTTTCGGGTGTCACGCTGCGCCTGCACCATTATAAGGACCGTCCCGGCGCCTGCGGCAGCGCCGGCGACATTGATGAGGCCGCGCGTGTCGCCGCGCAGATGGGCATCCCCCATCAGGTGCTCGACCTGTGCGATCTTTTCCGCCGCGAGGTCATGGAGCGTTTTGTTTCGGAATACTGCGTGGGCCGCACACCGAACCCCTGTCTCGACTGCAACCGCGCGCTGAAGTTCGGCGCGATGCTCGACTGGGCGCTTGAGCGCGGCTTCGACTACGTTTCCACCGGCCACTACGCCCGCGTCGGCTTCGACGCGGCCACGGGGCGGCATCTGCTCCTGCGCGGCACGGACGCGCACAAGGATCAGAGCTATGTGCTCTATCAGCTGACGCAGCGCCAGCTCGCTCATCTGCTGCTGCCGGTCGGTGAATACAGCAAGCCGGAGGTCCGCGCCCTCGCCGCGGACTTCGGCCTTGAAAACGCGCGCAAGCCCGACTCGCAGGACATCTGCTTCGTCCCCGACGGGGACTACGTGCGTTTCCTGCGCGAGTTCGGCGACGTCACGCCCGAGCCGGGTGACTTCGTCGATACCGATGGGCGCGTCCTCGGCCGCCACCGCGGGCTGGTCGCCTACACCATCGGCCAGCGCAAGGGCCTCGGCGTGAGCGCTGACCGCCCGCTCTACGTGCTCTCGAAGGACGCGGAGCGAAACACCGTGCTCCTCGGCGACGATGCGGAGCTGTTCTCCCCGGCGCTGCTCGCCTCGCGCGTGAACTGGATCGTCGCGCCGTCCTCCGGGTCGCTGCGTGTCACCGCAAAAACGCGCTACTCCCAGCGCGAGAGCGCCGCGACCGTCACGCCGCTGAAAAACGGCGCGGTCCGCGTGGACTTCGACGAGCCGCAGCGCGCCGTCACCGCCGGTCAGGCCGTGGTATTCTATCTCGGCGACGTCGTTGCCGGCGGCGCTACGATCGACCGGGCGCTGTAAAAACGAAAAACGCTCCGCCTGCGTTCCTGCTTTGAAACGCGCGGAGCTTTTTCCTATCTTACCGTTCGCTGACGAACCAGTCGTCCACAAAGATCATGTCGTCCACGTCGCCGCGGACGCCCTGCCACTCTCTCATGCTCTCACCTCCCTTGCGCAATACCATGCAGTATATGCGCACAGGGATGAAAAGTTGCACGAAATCGGGAACTTTTTTCTTCCCGCTTCGTCTATAGGAGCAGAAAAGCTTTTCTATGTCAAATCAAAAACTTAAAGGAGTATTATTTTTATGAAACGATTTCTGTCCGTCCTGTTGAGCGTCTGCTGCGCGTTTGCGCTCGCACTCCCCGCGCTTGCGGATGAAGCCCCGATCGACGAAAATGCTTACACCCTTCAAGTCGGCCTTGAAAAAAAAGAATTAGACCTCAGCGGGCTGCCGCGTCAGCCGTACTGTGAGGGCGGCACGCTGATGGTCCCGCTGCGCCTGATCGCCGAGGCGCTCGGCTATCAGGTCGGCTGGGAGGCTGAGACCGGGGCCGTCACCGTGGACGATGAGTATATTCAGAAAGCCACGCTGTATAGCGGCACGGCAGAGGCTGTGTTTGCAAGTCACCTCAAGGCCATCGACATGAGCCGTACCATCGACAACGCCGCGCCGACCGCGATCCACAACGGCTGTACCTATGTGCCGCTGGCGTTCTTTGCGGAATTTCTCAACGACGTGAGCGAGGAGAACGGTGTGATCCTCATCGCGCCCAGTATGTGCGAACTTGCCGCAGAATCGGCAGCTACCGTGTCCTCGCACTAAATACTGCAAGGCGGGAGCATCTTCGGTGATGTTCCCGCCTTGTGTATTTCTCTATTCCCGATACCCCAGCGCGGTCGAGATCTGCGCGGCGGCCGCGCGCGTGAGCTCCACGTCGCGCTGAAAGGCGGGAGACCGCGCGCTGTCGAACATTCCGACGATGCCCCACCGCGTAGCGGATCGCGCCCGTCCGGTCGCGCACCGACGCGGAGCAGGAGCACAGGCCGTACTTGTACTCGCCGTCCTCAACAGCATAGCCCTGCCGGCGGACGTCTCCGAGCGTCTGAGCGAACTGCTCCCACGCGACGAGCGTGTTCGGCGTGTACGGCTCCAGCGCGCCGCGAGAGAACGCGCTGCGCCCCGTCGTCCGACATCGCGGCAAGGAACACCTTGCCCTGTGAGGTGCAGTGCAGCGGCAGCCGCGTGCCGATCTCGGACACGACGCGCAGTCCCGCGCGGGACTGGATCTGCTCGATGGTGATGGCCTCGGTGCGCTCAAGGAGCGAAAGGAAGGCAGACTCTCCCGTCACGTTGGCGAGGTTTTGCAGATGCGGCCGTGCAAGGTCGGAGATGCTCCAGCCCGCGCTGACAGCGCAGCCGTATTCAAACAGCCGCATCCCGAGACAGTACCGCCCGTCCCCCTGCTGCTCGATGACGGAGTTCTCGCGCATCGCCGTCAGAAGGCCGTGTATGGTGCTCTTCGGCCAGCCCGTGCGTTCGCTCAGCGCCGTGAGCGTGAGCGGCTGGCGCGCCTCCATCAGAAGGTCGAGCAACCGCAGCGCCTTGGCGACCGACTGGACGGGCCTGTTCTCCTGTGGCATGGGCGATCTCTCTTTTCCGCTGTTTATTTTTGAAAAAAGCACCGGAGTCGCTCTTTCTCCGCGCGATCCCGGTACTTTTTTTGGTGCCTCGTCCGGGATTCGAACCCGGGACACCCTGCTTAAAAGGCAGGTGCTCTGCCGACTGAGCTAACGAAGCAGACAATATAAAAACGGCGGAGCCGTTCGACTTATCTGGCAGGGATGGCTGGACTCGAACCAGCGAATGAGGGAGTCAAAGTCCCTTGCCTTACCGCTTGGCTACACCCCTATAAGGGAAAGAAACGGGACCGGGATGAGTCCCGATCCCGCTCTTTTTTGTGTGGGGTGGGTAAAGGGACTCGAACCCTCGACACCCGGAACCACAATCCGGTGCTCTAACCAACTGAGCTA
>CAVKBJ010000122.1:0-37098 GCA_963654505.1 Lachnospiraceae bacterium | reverse complement strand
AGGAGGCTATTTTGCAGATGAACCTGCTCGGCCACAGCTTCTTCGTCTTTCGCAATACGGACGACAACGCCATCTGCGTCGTTTACGCGCGCAACAGCGGCGGCTACGGCATCATCGAGACCGGCGAGCAGGCTTAATACAAGCTTAAACCGCAGGGGGTTGACCGATCGGTCAACCCCCTTTATGATAAGAGCATCCTGTGAAAGCGAGGTCTGCCCATGCCGATCCATGCCCTTTCCTGCCGCGCCGTCCAGTGCGGCTTCGCCCTCGGCGCACGGCTGCTGCCGTGGCGCTCCCCCACCGTTCTCTCCGGCGCGGGCAGCCTGATGCGCCTTCCCGACGTCTTTTCGCGCGAGGGCGCCTCGCGTCCCCTCGTCGTCGCCAGCCGCCGCCAGTGCGCGGACGAGCGTTTTCTCGCCCTGCGCGCCGCGCTTGAGGGACGCGGCGTGCGTTTGTCCGTCTTTTCCGGTGTGGAGCCGGACCCGAGCGTCGGGACCGTCAAACGCATCGCCGCCCAGTACCGCGCCAACGGCTGTGACAGCTTTCTCGTCCTCGGCGGCGGCTCGCCCATCGACGCGGCGAAGGTCGCCGCGGCCCGCGTCGTCCGTCCGGACAAAACCGTCGCTCAGCTCGGCGGGCTTTTGAAGGTCCGCCGCCCGCTCCCGCTTTTCATCGCCGTTCCCACCACCGCCGGCACCGGCTCGGAGACCACCATCGCCGCCGTCGTCACCGGCGAGGATCACCGCAAATACGCCGTCAGCGACCTCTGCCTTGTCCCCCGCTACGCCGTTCTCGACCCCACGCTCACCGTCTCGCTCCCGCCCGCCGTCACCGCGCAGACGGGCATGGACGCCCTCACCCACGCGGTCGAGGCCTACCTTAGCCTGTACTACAACACGCGCGGGACCCGCGCGCTCGCCGAGTCCGCCGTGCGCGATATTTTCCGCTACCTCCCCATCGCCTGCCGCGACGGACACTCCCTCACCGCCCGCGAAAAGCTGCTCCGCGCCTCCTTCGACGCGGGCCGTGCCTTCACGCGCGCGAGCGTCGGCAACGTCCACGCCATCGCCCACACCATCGGCGGACTTTACGGCGTCCCGCACGGCCTCGCCTGCGCCGTGACGCTCCCTGTCGTGCTCGAGGACTACGGCGATGCCGCCGCGCCCCGCCTTGCCCGGCTCGGCTCCCTCATCGGGCTCACCGGCACGGCGCGCGAACGCGCGCGGGGCTTCACCGCCGCGATCCGCGCCATGAACGGCCGCCTCGGCCTCCCCGCCCGCTTCGACTGCATCCGCACCGGGGACGTCCCCCGCATGGCGGCGTGGGCCGCCGCCGAAGCCAACCCCGTCTACCCCGTCCCCGTCGTGTACGATGAAGCTCACTTCCGCCGCATCCTTGAACGGCTGCGCGGCTGACCGTCCTCCGTCACATCTTCACAAATGCTTAACATCTCCCCCTTCAACTTTTCTTGCAATGCCCGCCATCACCTGCTATAATGGGACGTATGAAATTCTTTGAAACGAAGGAACACCCATGATCGGAGTTTACGACTACACCGTCCTCGCGACCTACCTCGCGCTGGCCCTCGGCGTCAGCGGCATCGTCTCCGCGATGAACGCCAACGCCTACGCCGCTCTGCTGTGCCTGATGCTCGCGGGACTGCTCGACGCCTTCGACGGCCGCATCGCCCGCACGAAGAAGGACCGCACCGAGCAGGAAAAGCGCTTCGGCATCCAGATCGACTCCCTCAACGACGTCGTCTGCTTCGGCGTGCTCCCCGGCATGATTGGCGTCCTCGCCGGGAGCGGCGAGTGGTGGCTCCAGGCGAGCGTCCTTTTCTATATCCTCGCCGCCCTGATCCGCCTCGCCTACTTCAACGTCACGGAGGAGGAGCGCCAGAGCGCCACAAACGAGCGCCGCAAATGCTACCTCGGCCTGCCCGTCACCTCCGCCGCCTTCCTCGTTCCGCCGCTCTATCTGCTGCCGACCCGCTTCGCCCTCGACGGCGCGGTCTGCTTCGCCCTCGGTCTTGCCATCCTCGGCGTACTGTTCATCACGCCGCTGCACATTCCCAAGCCCGGCCTCAGGGGCATCCTTCTCCTCACCCTCCTCGGCGCCGCCGAATTTGCCATGATGTTCTACGCCGCCATGCCCATCTGACCTCACCTGATAAGAAAGGACCGCTGCTTTTCGCAGCGGTCCTTTTTCTATTCTCTTTTACTTGCCGGCCGGCTCGTCCTGCGGGATCTCGCGCTTTTCGGGCACGAACTCGCCGCTGTCCACCGCGGCCATGTGCTCGAGCAGACGCACGACCATGTTGGAATAGCCGAACTCGTTGTCGTACCACGCGATAAGCTTCACGAAATCGTCGTCGAGCATAATGCCCGCCGTCTCGTCGAAGATGCAGGGGCAGGGATTGGCGATCAGGTCGGCGGACACCACCTGATCGGCGGTGTAGCCGATGATGCCCTTCATCGTCGTTTCGCTCGCGTGGCGGATGGCGTAGCAGATGTCGGCGTAGGTCGTGCTGGTCTTGAGCTGCGCGGTCAGATCGACCACCGACACGTCGGAGGTCGGCACGCGGAAGCTCATGCCCGTCATCTTGCCCTTGAGCTCGGGGATCACGCGGCCTACGGCCTTCGCCGCGCCGGTGGTGGAGGGGATGATGTTGTTGAACACGCTGCGGCCCGTGCGCCAGTCGCTTCCGCCGCGGGAATCGACGGGCTTCTGCTTGCTCGTCGCGGCGTGGATGGTGGACATCAAACTCTGCTCGATGCCGAACTCCTCATGCACCACCTTCGCCAGCGGCGCGAGGCAGTTGGTCGTGCAGCTCGCGTTGGACACCACGCGCATATCGCTGCGGTAGGTCGTGTGGTTCACGCCCATCACGAAAGTCGGCGTGGCCTCGTCCTTGGCGGGCGCGGTGATAATGACCTTCTTCGCGCCGCCCTTGAAGTGGCGGGACGCCTTCTCGGTGTTGGCGTAAGCGCCGGTGGACTCGATGATATACTCCGCGCCGCAGCTCTCCCACGGGATCATCGCCGCGTCCGCCTCGCTGAACACGCGGATCTTGTGCCCGTTGACGATGAGGTTCTGATCCTCGCGCTCGACCGTGCCGCCGAACTGCCGGAACACGGAGTCGTACTTGATCATATAAACCATGTAGTCCACATCCGCCTTGCGCAGATTGATGCCGCAGATGTCAAACTTCTCCGGCTGCTCCACCATAATGCGCAGCACAACACGGCCGATGCGGCCGAAGCCGTTGATGCCCACTTTGATCGCCATAGCTGAGTTTCCTCCTCAATATCCCTTGCGGGTCGTTCGGCGGCGCGCCGCCGCTTTTCATGGTTCTATCGTACCACACTCCCCGCGCGATTTGTACCCCCTTTGCACAAATCGCATGACGAAAAAAAGTTGCGTTTTTCTCCATTTTCACAGCCTTTTCACGAATGGATAGTACAAGGAATTTGAAATATTCCATACGTTTGCTACCGCCCGGCGCGCAGAAAAAAGCGGCGTTCCCGCCGCTTTTCCTCTTTTTTCTTCTTTAATCCACCACGCGCGTGAAGCTCGTGCCGCTTTTCTGAAAGCACACGTCCAGCCGCACGCGGTCGCCGCGCATATAACTCGACGTACACTCGTACACCAGCCCGTTCTCCATCGTGGTCAAACGCTGGTGGTGGAACGCCGCCGCGCCCGGCACGCAGCCGAGCAGCTTTGCCTCGTACTCGCCGAGCGTCACCGCCTCATAGCTGTCCTCCGCCGCGAACGGCACCACGCCCGCGTGGTAAAGGAGGCTGTAGAAGCTGTGCGTCTCCAGCAGCTCGCGCGTGAGATTGGGATAGATGTGCTGCGGATAATACGACGTCTCCAAAATCAGCGGCTCGCTGTCCACGTTGCGCACGCGCGTGAAGCAATAGACCTTCACGCCGTCGTCTAGCGCCATCAAACGCCTGATCTTCGGCGCGGGGTCGATCGTCTCGAAGCTCACCAGCGTGGACGAGGGATGCTTGCCCATCGACATGATCTCCGTCGTGAACGAATACTGCACGCCCTTGCGCCGCGTGCTCGGATCGGTGACGAAGGTGCCCTTGCCGCGCTTGCGCACGACGAAGCCTGCCTCCTCCAGCGCGCCGATGGCCTGCCGCACGGTGTTGCGGCTGATCTCGAACCTGTCGCAAAGCTCCGCCTCGCTCGGCAGCAGATCTCCCACCCGCAGCGCGCCGGACGTGATCGCGTTCTTGACGATGCCGGTCAGCTGCGTATACAGCGGAATATCGCTCGCCATCGAGAGCGAAGCCTTCAAAATCGGATTTTCTTCCATTTCTCCCTCCACGGACGCCCTGCGGGTCGGCCCGCTCCGTCCTGTTGGTTCCTATTGTATCACAAACGTTCGGTATGTTCCAGTCCCTATGATACGTTTTCCGCAAATTCGGCAAAACGGCGGAAAACCGGGCGTTTTCCCGTCCTTTTGCCCAAAAGCACGGGGAGCGGACAGCCCCTCGGGCCGTCCGCTCCCTTAATGTATTCAGATATGACGGGCAGACGCTCAGAACTTGGGCTTCTGCGCCTTGACCTGCGGCTCCTTGCCGTTGCACACGGCCACGATGTCGTTGGCGACGCTCGTGCAGCAGTTGAGCACGCTCTGCTCGGTCGTGGCGGCCATGTGCGGGGTCATCACCACGTTGTCGAGGTCGAACAGCTCACGGCTGGACTCCTGGATAGGCTCATGCTCGAACACGTCCAGACCGGCCTGGAACAGCGTGCCGTCCTTCAGGCACTCGACCAGCTCGTTCTCCTTGATGAGAGCGCCGCGCGCGCAGTTGATGAACGACGCGGTGGGCTTCATCCAGCCGAACTGCTCGCGGCCGATGGAGTGCTCGGTGGAGGGCACGACAGGCAGATGCACGGACACGAAGTCGGCCTGCTCCCAGACCTCCTTCGCGGTGGCCTTGAGTTCGCACAGGTCGCCGACCTTATCCTGCGTCAGATACGGGTCGTAGCCGATGACGTTCATGCCGAAGCCGTACTTGCACTTCTTCATCGCCAGCTGAGAGATGCGGCCGCAGCCGATCATGCCCAGCGTCTTGCCGCCAAGCTCATAGGTGTGCTCCATGCCCATGCGGACGAGGAAGTTGCCGCCGCGGAACTGACGGTCAACGTAGGTGAAGCGCTTGGCGCACATGAGCATGAGCATCACGGCGTGCTCGGCGACGGCGTTGGCGTTGCCGGCGGGCGCGTAGACCACGGTGATGTCCTTGGCGTGGGCGTGATCCATGTCGATGTTGTCAAGACCGGCGCCCTGCTTGCCGATGACCTTGAGGCTCTTGCAGGTGTCCATCATCTTCGCGGTGATGGGCTCGGTGCGGCACATGATGGCATCGGGCTGATACTCGGCCAGCTCCTTAACGTAGGTCTCCTCGTCGTTGTGGCTGCACAGCTTCACCTCGAAGTCGTTGGACTCGAAGATATGCGTCGCGATCTCGTTGAGTTCGATGGTGTAATAAACCTTAAACTTGGCCATGATAAAAAACTCCTCTCAAAATTATAATAGAATTGACCCTGTTTTTCCCCGATTTTCTGTCAGTATTGCCATTGTACACCAGCCCTTTCATAAAAGCAAGCGGTTTACCGATTTTTTGCAGGAATTTATTCATTTTCAGCAAAGGGTCCCTCCGCCGCCGCAGAGGGACCCTTCATTTTCTCTTTTACGCCGCCGGGACCGTCTCAGCCGTCTGCGGCGTTTCCGCCTCCACCGGCGTCTGCGCCGTATCAACTGCGGGCGTTTCCGTCGCCGGCTCCGTGACCTGTCCGGTCACGTCCGTCGCCGTCTCGGCTGTCTGCTCCGTCACCTCCGCGCTCGTCTCGCCCGTCGGCTCCGCCGCCTTGCCGACAAGCACGATGCGGTTGCGGCTCTTATAGCGGCTCGTCGCCTCGTAGGTCGAGGAGAGCAGCGTCCCGTCGCCCGCGTACACATTGCGGTAGGTCTTGACCACATAGCCCGTATAGGCTGTCTGCTCGACCTTGCGCTCGCCCGGCGCGAGCGTGTCGGTCTCGACGATCTCCTCCTCGTATGGCGTGGTGCTGAGCACCTCCGTCACCATCTTCACGTAATGGTCGTCGGTCTTTGTGCCGAGCAGCGTGACCTTGATGTAGTCCTTCCCGCCCTTCGTGAAAAACTCCGCCTGCACCTTGACCGGATAGAGCGTATTGTTGCGGAACTCGAACTCCGGCCCGCCGCTCGCGACCGTCGCGTCCAGCCCGAGTCCGATGTAGTCCGAGGCGTAGCCGTGGTTCACGCGCTGCACGATCTCCAGATTCGCGTACAGCGCCGCCGCGTAGAGCGTCGAGCTGGCCTGGCACGCGCCGCCGCCGATCATGTCCACGGTCTTGCCGTTGAGATAGCCCGGCGCGGCGTAATAGCCGTTCTCCGCCGTGAACGGCGTCACGAGCGGGCCGTACTTCATCGTCTCGCCCGCGTTGAGTATGCAGCCGTTGATGCGCTCGGCCGTGAGCTGCACGTTCTTGTGCCGCCCAGCCGCGCCGCCGACGCGCGTGGTGTAGCTGCTCAACTCGTCGCGGAACAGCCCCGCCTCCAGCGCCTCGGTCGTGACCTCCGGCTGCTCCACCGCCGCCGCGACGGTGAACGTCTCCCCCGCCCTCGCCGCGTCGTATGCGCTTTGCAGCGCGTCGAGCGTGAAGCTCACCCCCACGCGGCTCGGCACGATCGTCCCGTTTTCAATGTCATAGCTCGCGTTGACCTTCTCGCCCACGAGTCCTTCCCGCTCCGCCGCGAGATCGACCGCCTGCGCGGGCACGACCTCATACGCGCCGTCCGCATTGTCCTCCGACACCGGCTCCAGTATGTATTCCGTCGTCTCCCCGCCGCCGAAATAAGCGTCGCGCAGCAACGCCGTGACCGTTTCCTCCGCGCCCTCTGCAAGCTTTCGTCCGTCCCTCGGCTTCACCGCGCTCACGCTGCTATCCTCCGTCAGTGCGATGGAAAACTCCACCGGCTCGCACTCGAGCGCCGCGCAGACCTCCCGCGCCGGCACCGCGAATGTCTCGTCGTAGCTGTGATCCGAAACCGTCATTCCGCCGCCGAGCAACGCCATTGCGTAGTACGCGCCGCCCATCAGAAAGCCGTGGTAGCCCTTTGCGCTGATCGAGCCGACGATATCCTGTACGTCAACATCCACGGAGATCGCGCCGAGCGCGACGTCCGCGATCTCCGTACCGTCCGGCAGAACGAAAGAGACCGCCGCCTCCCGCGCGCGCCCGATCCGCTCTTGAAGCTGTGCCTCTGCCTGCGCGCGCGTCAACCCGCCGTAATTCACACCGGCAAAGATAGTGTTCGGCGCGATCTTCGTGTCAAACCGCGCCCACGCGCACAGTCCCAGATACGCCGCGGCCAGCACGCCGACCGCGATCCCCGCGATGAGCAGGCCCTTTCCGCCGCCCTTTTTCAGCCGCTTGCCGCCCTTGACTGCGCTCTTTTCGACGCCGGCAGTCTTCGCCGTCTCGTTTTCCTTTTCCTCAAAGGCACCCTGAGTCTCTTCCATCTCGGCACCCTCCCGCTGTTCTGACTTGATATGCCGCCGTGTATACCACGACCAGTATATTGCAGTATAGCATGGATTTTGAGAAAAAGCGTAACGATTTGGTTACAATTTTTTCATGCTCCGCCGGCCCTTCCCGCGCGCGGGATGCGGATGGTCAATCGGATCTCCTCGTCCGTGTCCTCCCGTTCGCACGCCGCGTCCACCCCCGCGCGGTGCATGATGCCCATGCTCCGCCGTATGGTGTTCAAAAACAGCCGCACGTCCTTCACGATGAATGCCTGTCTCCTCTGCGGCGGCGTGACCGCCCCGCGCTTCAAAAGCGCCTCTATGTACTCCTCCGTCTGCGCCACGTTGTAGCCCCGCTCCGCAATCACGCGCAGCGCCGCGAGCCGCTCCTCCCCGTCGGCAAGGCGCAGCAGCGCCCGCGCGTGCCGTTCGGACAGCCCCTTCTCCCGCAGCAGCGCCACGCACTCCGGCGAGAGCCGCAGCAGCCGCAGCTTGTTCGCCACCGCGCTCTGCGAGCGCCCCAGCCTTTCCGCCGCCTGCTCCTGCGAGAGCCCGTAGACCGTGATGAGCTTCGCGATGGCCGCGGCCTCCTCCATATAGTGCAGATCCTGCCGCTGCAAATTCTCCACAAGCGAGAGCAGCGCCGACTCCTCGCAGTCCGACCGCGCCACAAGGCACGGCACCTCCCGCAGACCGGCGAGCTTCGCCGCCCGCAGCCGCCGCTCCCCCGCGATCAGCTCGTAGCCGTCCTCCCCGCGCCGCACGGTCAGCGGCTGCAAAATGCCGTAGCGCGCGATGCTCTCCGACAGCTCCCGCAGCGCCTCCGGCTCGAAGTCCCGCCGCGGCTGGTCGGGATTGGCGCGGACCGCGTCCACGCCCAGATACCGCACGCGCTTCGTCTCCCACAGTCTCCGCGCCTTCTCCATTGCGCGCCCTCCTCCCGCGGCTCTCCGCCGCCTGCTTGTCCCCCATTCTAAGGGCGGCGGCGCGCAAAGCCGCGCGAATTATGTCACGCCCCGCGGGAAAATTTTCATTTCCCTCATCTGCCTATTTACGAACCGCCCCGTTTCGTGTAAAATAAAGGGACTTACGATCGAAGGAAAGGAGGGCCGTCATGGCCGGCTACGTTCTGCACCTGAGCGAGCAGGAGAATATCACCCTTTCCGCCGCCGTGACGCGCCGCCTGATCGACGGCGGCGACGGCGACGCCGCCCTGCTCTACCTCTGCCTTCTCAAAAACCGCGGCAGCGCCTCCCCCGAAACGCTCCGCGCGGAGCTCAAATGGGACGAGCCGCGCCGCGAGCGCGCCGAAGCCGCGCTCACGCGCATGGGGCTCGTCAGCGCGCCGAAGGCCGAAGCCCCCGAGCCCGTCCCCGCACCCCCGGTCGAGCGCCCCGCCTACTCGCGCGAGGACGTCGCCCGCAAGTTAGAGCAGGACGGCGGCTTCGCCGCCCTCCTGCGCGAGGTCGAGCGCAAGCTCGGCCCGCTCTCCACGCCGTCCGTCGGCAAGCTCCTCGGGCTTTACGAGGACCTCGGCCTGCCCGCCGACGTGCTCTTTCTTCTCGTCAATCACTGCATCGCCCGCCACGCCGCGCAGTACGGCGAGGGACGGCTCCCCACCATGCGCCAGATCGAGCAGGAGGGCTACGTCTGGGCGCGCAGGGGCCTTCTCTCCTCCGCGAGCGCGAACGACTACCTCAACGCCCTCCACGCCCGCGCGCAGCAGTACCCCGCCTACATGGCGGCGCTCCGCCTCGGCGACCGCGCCCCCTCCCCCGGCGAGGAAAAATACCTCTCCGCGTGGGTCGATATGGGCTTTCCGGCCGAGACCGTCGCCCTCGCCTACGATAAGACCGTCCTGCGCTGCCACGAGTTCAAGTGGTCGTACTGCAACGGCATCCTGAAAAAATGGCACGAAAAGGGCCTGCACACGCCCGAGGAAACGGCAGCGGAGAACGCCGCGCCGAAAAAAGACGTCCGGCCGTCCGGCGGAAAGAACGACTGGATGAAGCAATACCTGTAAGGGAGGGGATCTCATGTCCTACGACGGAAAGCTCATGCGCCGCGCCACGGTCCGCTTTGAGGAAGCAAAGCAGCGCCGCGCCGACGCGCTGCACGCGCGCGAGCGCGCGGTCTACGCCGCCATTCCCCGCGTCGCGGAGATCGACGCCGAACTGCGCGGAACGATGTCCAAGCTCGTCGCCTCGGCGCTGCGCCGCGGCACGGACCCCCGCCCCGCCATCGAAGCGCTCAGGGAGGAAAACCTCGCCCTCCAGCGCGAGCGCGCGGAGCTGCTCGTCTCCCATGGCTACCCTGCCGATTATCTGGAGGATAAGCCCAACTGCCCCCTGTGCGGCGATACCGGCTGGCGCGGCGGCGAGGTCTGCTCCTGCCTGAACGACTACTACGCCCGCGTCCAGCTGGAGGAGCTCTCGCAGCTCCTTGACCTCGGCACGCAGAGCTTCGAGAGCTTTTCCTTCGACGTCTATTCGCCCTATCCCCCTCCGGATCAGGACGTTTCCCCCCGCGCGAACATGGAGCGCATCTACGATGCCTGCCGCGACTACGCCTACGAGTTTTCCCCCCGCAGCGGCAACCTCCTGCTCTCCGGCGACCCCGGCCTCGGCAAGACCTTCCTCTCCGCCTGCATCGCCCGCGTCGTGAGCGAGACGGGCCACTCCGTCGTCTACGACACCGCCGCCCATATCTTCGAGCGCTTCGAGGCGCAGAAATTCTCCCGCGGCGAGACCGGCGGCGCGGACGAGGACGTCTCCCGCCTTCTCCGCTGCGATCTGCTCATCATCGACGATCTCGGCACCGAGCTGACCACCGAGTTCGTCCGCAGCGTCCTCTATCAGCTCGTCAACACGCGCCTGATGACGAACAAAAAGACCATCATCTCCACCAACCTCTCCCCCGCCGAGCTTTCGCGGCGCTACGGCGCGAATATCCTCTCGCGCGTCGAGGGCGCCTACCGCATCCTCCCCTTCTTCGGGGACGACATCCGCAAGCTGAAACGGTAAACAATGTACGAAGAAGCGGTCTCCCTTCCGGAGACCGCTTCTCTTTTTCTCTTTACTTGATGAGCACGTTTTCGCCCTCGGCCACCTTCTCCGCGTCCACGGAGGTGAAGTATGCGTTGAGGATCTGCACCGCGGTCGAAGCCAGCGCGCCGCCGCTGCCGCCCTTTTCGATCACCACCGCCAGCGCGATCTGCGGATCGTCGTAGGGCGCGAACGCCACGAACACGCCGTTGCTGACCTTGCCGCCGGTCTGCGCCGTGCCGGTCTTGGCGGCGGCGTCCACCACGCAGTCCTTGAAGTAATAGGCCACGCTGCCGCTCACTACCAAATCGCGCATCCCCTGCAAAACCGCCTTGAGATTGGCCGGCTCGATGTCGATGACCTCCGCCGCCGGCTCGTCGTACACATCGACGATCTCGGTGTCGTCGCAGGTGCGCACCTCCTTGAGCAGGTGCGCGTTGTACCGCGTCCCGCCGCCCGCGAGCGTCGCGATATAGTTCGCCAGCTGGAGCGGCGTAAAGAGCGAGTACGACTGCCCGATGGCCGCCGTGAGTGTCTGTCCGTCCGTCCAGTAATGCCCGTCGAGCGAGTTGACGTAGTCCGGCGTGGTCATCACACCGATGTTCTCCGGGATCTCGATGCCCGTCGGCTCGCCGAGCCCGAAGGCCGAGGCGTACTGCGCCAGCGTGGAGATGCCCGTCATGCGCCCCACGTCGTAGAAGAAGTAGTTACACGACACCTTGATGGCCTCGGTCACGTTGATGCGCCCGTGCGTGCCGCCGTTCTGGTTGTAGAGCCAGCACTTGTACGCCCAGTTGCCGTAGTGGTACACGCCCTTCGTCAGAATGGTGCTCTGCGGCGTGATGATCCCCGTTTCCAGCGCGGCGATGGCCGTCACCGGCTTGAAGGTCGAGCCGGGCGCGTAGGTGCCCTGCGTCGCGCGGTTGTAGAACGGCTGAAGCGGATTTTCGTAATTCTCCTGATAGTCCTCGTTGTAGGTCCTGAGCGAGAACGTCGGGTACGACGCGAGCGCGAGCACCTCGCCCGTGCCGACCTGCACCACCGCCGCGGCCGCGCCGCGGCCGGTGCCGTCCTCCGCCGTCATGCCCTCCACCGTCTCGGCAAGGATGCGCTCCATGTTCTCCTGCAAGTCGATGTCCAGCGTCAGCGCGACCGTCCTGCCCGGCTCCGGCTGGGTGGAATAGATCTCGCTGACGACCTTGCCCGCGCTGTTCGTCTCCACGATGCGCCGGCCATCCCTGCCGCGCAGATAGTCCTCAAAGGCCAGCTCCACCCCGTCGCGCCCGACGTAGGCGTTCATCGCGTAGCCCTTTTCCTTGTATTCGTCCCACCTCTCGCGCGGGATCGTCGTGATGCGCCCGAGCACGTGCGCTGCCGCGTCGGTCTGATACTCCCGCACGGACGACGTGCCGATGTGGATGGGCGCATACGCCCCGTCCTTGAGCTCCGCGATCAGCTCCACGGAGATGTCCGACGCGATGGCCGCCGTCTCGGCCTGCGCGAGCTTTGCCGAGGCGAGCGTGTAGCGCAGGCCGACCAGCTTCCGCGCCTGCGCGTCGGTCAACTCGTCGTCGATCTCGAACTTCTCGCGCAGCCGCGAGAACAGCGCCTCGGGAAGCAGCGGCGGGTCGGTGTCGGTCGTCAGCGCGTCCTTCGCCGCCCAATTCTGATTGACAAGATAGCTGTTGAGCGTCGTGTGCGAGCCGGAGGCTGAAAAATCGTAGGCGTATGGCATCTCCGCCGTCAGCGGCAGACCGTCCTCCCACGCAACGCCGCGCCGCTCGAGCAGCTCGATGAGCCGCGTCAGCTCCGCGTTGAGCTCCGCGTCGTCCGACGGCGCGAGCGACACGTCCAGCTCCAGCGTATATACGCTCCGGTTCGTCACCAGCGCCTTGCCGTTCCGGTCGGTGATAACGCCGCGCGAGGTCACCACCATCTCGCTCCTCGTGTTCGCGCGCATCGAGCGCGCGCGGTACTCCTCGCCGTGTACGATCTGCGCGTCGAACATCGTCACGAAATACACGATCAGCACCAGCGAAAAGAGCGCGCCGATCACGACCAGCCGCCGGTTGAATTGCTTTTTATCGTTCACGGCAGGCCCTCCCTTCGCCGTTTCTCTCTTTCCTCTCTGTCCCTACAGCGTAAAGCGCCGGTGCAGCCACGCAAGCAGCGGATGGCACGCCACGAGCAGCGGCAGCGAGAGCGCCATCTCCCGCACCGCGCGCAGCGCGATGGCGCCAAGCTCCGCGTGTCCGCCCGCCAGCAGCGCGAGCGCCGCGATGAGATCCACGATTACGAACGCCGCCGCGCTTACCGCCAGCGAGCACAAAAAGCCCGGCTGCAATACGCTCCTTGAAAGCACCGACGCGAGCAGCGCCGCGAGTGGGAACGCGAGCGTATACAGGCACGGCAGCGGCGCGGTCAGCGCCAGATCGCAGCACACGCCGAAGGCCAGCGCGAACGCGAAGCCCTCCAGCCTGTCCTCCATCGACGCGATCACCGCCGGCAAAATCGGCGGCAGGAAGGGCATGATGCCCCACACGTGCAGCCTGGCGAGGAGTGTGCTGCGCAGTAGTAGTAGTAGTAGTGAGGTTACGGCGTAAGCCGTCTGACGGGCGATAATCTCCCACTTTCTCCTCTGCATCATCGCGCCCCTCCTTTCTCGGAAAAAATCGCCGCGTCCTCACTCAACGACGTCAAACTCCTTGATGACGAACACTTCCTTCAGCTCGTCGAGCCTCGCCGACGGCGCGAGCACCGCGTACTGCGCCAGCCCGTCGTCGCCCGTCTGCACGGTCTCCACCGTACCGATCACCAGCCCGCCGGGATAGAACCCGCCCAGCCCCGAGGTCGTCACCACGTCGCCCGTGAGCAGCTGCGCGTCGGCGGAAAGATAGCTCAGCCGCAGCTTTCCCTCGCCCATCAGCGCGAGGTCGCCCTCCGCGACCGCGATCTCCTGTGTGCGGAACACCCGCGCGCCGATCTCGGTGTCCGTGTCGATCACCGTCAGCACCGTACACCAGTTGTACCCGACCGCGGACACCACACCGACCAGATACCCCTCCGAGGAGATCACGCAGTCGTTTTTCTCCACGCCGTGCGCCGTGCCGCGGTTGAGCGTCAGCGCGCTCGTCCAGTTCGTGCTCTCGCGGTCGATCACCGCCGCGGACTCGAACGTGAGATCCCGCCGCTGCTCGCGCAGCTCCAGAAGCTCGCGCAGCAGCGCGTTTTCCTCGCGGTCGGCCTCCGCCTGCCGCGCGTCGCTCTCAAGCTCCGCCACGCGGGAGCGCAGCTCCTCGTTCTCCGCGAGCAGGTCGGAATAATCCTTATAATACCGCTGCTTGTCCTCCACCCAGCCCGTCACCGCCGTCGCGGCGGCGCGGAACGGATAGGTCACAACGCCCACGGCGTTCTGCAAAAAGCCCGACGTCGCGCTCACATAGCTCAGTACGCTCAGCGTCACCGCGCACAGCGTCACGGCGATCAGCAGCCGCAGGCCGTATTTTTCCAGAAAATCACGCAAAGCTCAGCCCTCCTCTCGGGAATCGTTTTTTTCAGAAGAAGCGCACGCCGAACCGCTCCGACAGGCACAGCCCCAGCTTCTCGACCGGCAGCCCCATCACGTTGTAAAAGTCGCCCTCGATCCGCTCGACGAGCAGCGCTCCCCTGCTCTGCACGCCGTAAGCGCCCGCCTTGTCCATCGGCTCGCCGGTGGCGATGTAGGCGCGCAGCTCGTCCTCCGTACACGCTCTGAAGTACACGTCCGTCGCCTCCGTGAACGTCTCCGCCCTGTCTCCCTGCCGCACCGTCACGCCGGTGCAGACCGTGTGCCGCCTGCCCGCAAGCTCCTTGAGCATCCGCAGCGCGTCGGCCTCGTCGCGCGGCTTCCCGAGCCGTTCGTTTTCCAAAAACACCATCGTGTCCGCCGTGATGAGAATGTCCTCCGCCCCGACGAGCTTCGCCGCCGCGTCGGACTTCAGGCGCGAAATGTGCGCCACGGTCTCCCGCGGAGACAGCCCCTCCGGGTACGTCTCCTCCACCTCCGGCGTCACGACGGAAAAATCCTCGATGCCCATGCGCCGCAGCAGCTCATGGCGGCGCGGCGATTTGGAAGCCAGCACGATATGCGCCATACCCCAGTCCTCTTTTCAATACAATAAGTAATATACAGTAGAATTAATACTGTCCGTTTTCGTTTTTTACTCCACCCCGCGGTAGAAAAGCCCCCGCGTGTAGTCCCGCGGCGCGTACTCCTCCCGCCCCTGATAGGCCCGCAGCACGCGCACGCACTCCTCCGGCGACTCGGTCGTGAACCGCAGCCGCGCGCAGCTCAGCCCGATTTTTTTGTACTCCGCCTTGTCCGCCAGCCACAGCGCCTTGCCGTTTTCGATCTCGCTGCGGCAGCCGTAGGCGTGCAGCACCGGGAACCGTTCGCCCATGCGGTCGGTCAGCTCCGGCGCGGCGGCGCACGCGCTGTCCGCGCAGACCGCGTCGCAGCGCCCCTTGAAGTGCGGGCAGCCGAACTCGTTCGCCACAATGCAGTTTTCCGTGATCATCAGCGGCAGCCGCCCGTAGACGATGGCCTCGCAGGGGATGCACTTGCTGATGTCCCGCATCTGCTCGTGCCTCAGCTCAAACGACAGCGTCGCGCTCTCCAGCCCCTGCTCCTTCAAAAACCGCAGCGCCGTGGAGTTGAACACGTTCAGCCCGAAGTCCCCGCGCTGTCCCAGTCCCAGCCCGCGCACAAGCGCAAAATGCCCCAGATTGCCGAGCACCGCGCTCTCCACACCGCGCGCCTTCGCGGCGGTCAGCTGCTCCCGCAGACGCTCCTCGTCCGCCGTCCGCCATACCCGCGGCAGCACGGCGGCGAGCTTCGTCCGCCCGCGGAACCGCTCCACATCGACCGCCGGCAGCAGCTCGAGCGGCACATACACCGTGTCCACGCCCTCGCGCACCAGCTCGTCCGTGAGCTGCCCGGTCCGATAGACCGATACCGTGAAGCGCGGCGGCTCAGTCGGATTTTCGATTTTCCTTTCGGGCACGAACGCCCCCTCGCGCCGCTCGGGGACCGCCACCCGCGCACTTTCCAGCGCCGCGAGCGCTTCGCGCCGCAGTGCGTTGAGCGCCCCTGCGCTGACGGACAGCCCGTCCTCCACCGTCACCGCGCAGTCCGACACCGTGAACGCCGTGCCGCCGGTCTTGCGCAGCCGGTTTTCGACCTCCCCGACCGTCACCGCGCGGTTGCGCGCTGCCTCCGGCACGCTCCCCGCGGCCGTGACCGCGTGTCCGTCCCGATCCTCGGCGGTCAGCGCCACCGGCTCACCCGCGCGAAGCTCCGCACGGAACCGCACCGGCACGCGCCGCATATCCTCTTTCTCATACGCCGCCCGCAGCTCGCCGAACCATTCCTCGGGCCACCTCGCGTTCTCCGGCCGGACGCCGAACATCTCCCGCCCGCGCCTTGCGCGGTAGTACCCGTCCGTGAACCCGTCGCGCGAGAACGCCAGCGCTAACTTCCTTTGCTCCTCCGCCGTTGGCGCGCGGCGCTCGCGCAGCAGCGCGGCATAGATGCCCGTCACCGCCGCGACATACTCGGGCCGCTTCATGCGCCCCTCCAACTTGAGACAGGCCACCCCCAGCTCCGCCAGCTCGCCGACGTGCGCGGCAAGGTTCGCGTCCCTGAGCGAAAGCGGCGCACCGTCCGCCTTCCCGTGCCATCCGTAGCGCAGACGGCAGGGCTGCGCGCACGCGCCGCGGTTGCCGCTCCGCCCGCCGATCACCGCGGACATCTCGCACATTCCCGAGTAGCACATACAAAGCGCCCCGTGCGCGAAGGTCTCCACCTCGATCGGCGCGCCCTCCGCGATCTCGCGGATCTCCCCGCGCGAGAGCTCCCGCGCGAGCACCGCCCGCATCATGCCGAGCCTTGCGGCCTCCTCCACGCCCGAGCGCGTGTGCAGCGCCATCTGCGTGCTCGCGTGCAGCGGCACGTCGGGGATCACCCTCCGCAGCGTCTCGTAAACGCCCCAGTCCTGCACTAAAACGGCGTCCACGCCGTATTCGCTCGCCTTTTTCGCGGTCTCGGCCACAGCCGGCAGCTCGCGGTCGGTCACGAGCGTGTTGAGCGTCAGATACACCTTCACGCACCGCAAATGGCAATAGCGCACCGCCGCCCGAAATTCCTCATCGCTGAAATTTCTGGCGCTGCGGCGCGCGTTGAAGCTGCCGAATCCCATATACACGGCGTCCGCGCCGTTCTGCACGGCGGCGACGAGCGCCTCGCGTCCCCCCGCGGGGGAGAGCAGCTCGGTCATTACTTTTTATTCTGCAATTTGAACAGCTCGCGCTTGAGTTCGCTGGCCTCACTCCTGGCCTGCGCGGCCTCGTCGATATACTCCTTGAGCTGGCGGCGCAGCGCCTCGCTGGCCTCGCGCTCCTTGAAAAGCTCGTCGGTGATGTTCGTCGCGGCGAGCACGGCGGCGTCGGTGCGCCCGACCTTGGCGCTCGTGAGCATTTCCTCCATCTTCGAGCCGACGTAAGCGCCGACCCTCTGCATATAGGAGGGCGCCTCCTCCGCGATAAAGGTATATTCCTCGCCGCAAATGCTGACGGTAACGCGATTTTCCATCGTAGTGATCTCCTTTCACGTCCTCGAAAGCAGACGTAGTTACACTGCATATAATATAGCACAAATCCGAAACGGATAAAAGAGGTTTTTGGAAAATTTACAATTTTCGCCGCTTTCCCCTTGCGCTTTGGAAAAAACGCTTTTACAATAGGCTAAAATTCCCATCTGCCGCCCCGCGGCAAAAAGGAGCGCTGCCATGTCTGTTCTTTTCGATCCCCGCGACGCGCGCTGCAAATCGCCCTTCGGTGCGGTCACGGCCTTCGCCGCGGTGGACTTCACCGTCTACCCCCGCGGGCACGCCGTCACCGGCTGCACCCTCCTCGCCCACTGCGAGTTCACAGACCGCTGGACAGAGACGGAGCTGCTCCCCACGACCGACGAAGCGGGCGAGTCCGCCTTTTCCGGCACCTTTTTCGCCCCCTCGCAGCCGGAGCTGATCTGGTATCACTTCCGCCTGCGCTGGGCGGACGGCGGCGAAAGCTGTCTCGGCAAGGGCGGCTTTCAAAGCTGGGACGCCGTGACCCCGTGGCAGCTCACCGTCTACGACGGCCGCGCCGAGACTCCCGGCTGGTTCGGCCGCGGCGTGAGCTACCAGATCTTCCCCGACCGCTTTTTCCGCGCGAAGCCCCGCTCCGCGGACGGTCTGATCGGCCGCCGCACCCTCCACGAGCGCTGGGACGAGCCGCCGCTCGCCGGTCCGAACGAGCGCGGCGACTACTGCGAGGACTTTTTCGGCGGCGACCTCGCCGGCATCACGGAAAAGCTCGACTACCTCGCCTCGCTCCATGTTACCACGCTCTACCTCAACCCCATCTTCGAAGCCGCCTCCAACCACCGCTACGACACCGCCGACTACGAGCGCATCGACCCCCTCCTCGGCACGGAGAACGATTTCCGCACCCTCTGCGCCGAGGCGAAAAAGCGCGGCATCCGCGTCATGCTCGACGGCGTGTTCAACCACACCGGCGCGAAGAGCCGCTACTTCAACGCCGACAGCTTCTACCCCGCGCCCGGCGCGGCGCAGGGTCCGTCCTCGCCCTACTATTCGTGGTACAGCTTCCACCCCTTCCCCGTGGAGTACGACGCCTGGTGGGGCATCAAGAACCTGCCCGCCGTGAACGAGCTGGACGAGAGTTATGTCAACTACATCATCACCGGCGAGAACTCCATTATCCGCCGCTGGCTCCGCGCGGGCGCTTCCGCGTGGCGGCTCGACGTGGCCGACGAGCTGCCCGACGAGTTTATCGCCGCGATCCGCGCCGTTCTGCGGCAGGACTTCCCCGACGCCTACCTTCTCGGCGAGGTCTGGGAGGACGGCACCACCAAGGTCGCCTACTCTAAACGCCGCCGCTACCTTCTCGGCGGCGAGCTGCACGGACTGATGAACTATCCCTTCCGCACGGCGCTCATGGCCTACCTCAAGGGCGCGGGCGGCGCGGAGACCTTCCGCGACGCGATGGAGACCCTCCGCGAGAACTACCCCGCCCCCGCCTTCTACGGTGCGATGAATTTCCTCTCCACGCACGACACGCCGCGCCTGCTGACCGTCCTCGGCTGTGAGCACCCGCCGCTCGACCCCGCCGGGCGCGCCAATTACCGCCTCTCCCCCGCCGAGCGGGAGCGTGGCATTGCGCTGCTGAGGATCGCCGCACTGATCCTCTACGCCTTTCCCGGCTCGCCCACGGTCTACTACGGCGACGAGGCTGGCATGGAGGGCTTCGAGGACCCGTTCAACCGCGGCGCCTACCCGTGGGGGCGCGAGGACGCGGCGCTGATCGACTATTTTCGCACGCTCGGCGCGCTCCGCGCGCGGCGCGAGTCGCTGCAAAGCGGCAGCATCGCCTACCCCCTCGCCGCAGGGCGCGTGCTCTGCTTTTCCCGCCGTGCGGGCGATGAGGTGTCGCTCTGCGCGGTGAACGCCGGCGATGAGTCCGCAGCTGTTGACCTTCCGTGGGAAACCGCGCTTGCGCGGGACGCGCTCGGCGGTCAGGCTTTTCTTGCCGAAAACGGCCGCCTCCGCTTGACGCTCGCGCCCTACGACGCGCTTTTGCTGACCGAGTAAGCCCTCCCCCGCCGTCTGCGCGGGGCAAAATGTTTCACGTGAAACATTCCTCTCCCTTCGCCCCCTCTTCGGCGGAGAGAAAATGTTTCACGTGAAACATTTTCTCATTTCTCCCCCCGCCGGGCAAAAATTTTCTGTAAAAAATTTGTGCTTTGCGGTTGAAATCAGCCCGATTTGTGCTATACTGATTTTTACTATAAACTTGACAAGCCGGACGGCTACCGTTCCGGTGGAAAGCAGGTGTCGTTTTTTGGCAAAAATCATAGCGATCGTCAACCAGAAGGGCGGCGTCGGCAAGACGACCACCTGTGTCAATCTGACCGCCGCGCTGCGTGAGCGCGGCAAGCGCGTGCTGCTGTGCGACTTCGACCCGCAGGCGAACTCCACCTCCGGTATGGGCGTGGACAAAACCGTGTCGCAGGGCGTTTACGACGTGCTCATCAACGGCGCGGACGTGAAGGAGACGGTAGTGGCCACGCGCTACGGCGACGTACTGCCGTCCTCAAAGGCGCTGGCGGGCGCGGGCATCGAGATGATCGACCTGCCCGACCGGCAGTTCCGGCTCAAGCAGGCGCTCGACGTCCTCCCCCCCGATTACGACTTCATTTTGATCGACTGCCCGCCCTCGCTGGAGCTTTTGACGCTCAACGCGCTGTGCGCGGCAAATTCGCTGCTCGTGCCGGTGCAGGGCGAGTATTACGCGCTCGAAGGGCTTTCCGACCTGATGAACACCGTGCGCATCGTACGCCGCAGCATGAACCCGAAGTTAGAGCTCGAGGGCGTGCTGCTGACGATGTTCGACGGGCGCACCAACCTCGCCATGCAGGTGGCCGAGGAGGTCAAGCGCTACTTCCCCGGCAAGGTGTACGCGACGGTCATACCGCGCAACGTGCGCCTTTCCGAGGCACCGAGCCACGGCAAGCCCATCAATGCCTACGACCGCTCCTCCCGCGGCGCGGAGGCCTACGGCGCCTTTGCCGACGAGTTTTTGAAGCGGAGCCGCTGAGAAAAGCGCCGCACGGCGGCGCTTTGGGCGGGACAGCCTTACAGAAAGGAGAATTTTCATGGCAAACGCAAACCGCGGACTTGGCCGCGGACTTGGCGCGCTGCTCGGTGACGAGGCACTGCGCACGGAGAACGCCGACAGCCTCTACCTCCCCATTTCGCAGGTGGAGAGCTGTGCCGGTCAGCCGCGCAAGCACTTCGACGAGGACGCGCTCGCCGAGCTGGCGGACTCCATCCGCGAGCATGGCATCATTCAGCCGCTGACCGTGCGCAAGCTCGCGTCCGGCTACTATCAGATCATCGCCGGCGAGCGGCGCTGGCGCGCCGCAAGGCTTGCGGGACTCAGCGAGGTGCCCGCCATCGTGATCGAGGCGGACGACCGCAAGGCGATGGAGCTGGCGCTCATTGAGAATTTGCAGCGCGAGGACCTCAATCCCATCGAAGAGGCTGAGGGCTACCGGACGCTGATCGAGACCTACCACATGACGCAGGAGGACGCCGCCGCGACGGTCGGCAAGTCCCGCCCCGCCGTGACCAACGCCATGCGTCTGCTCGCGCTGGACGAGAGCGTGCGCGAGGCCGTGCGGGACGGACGCTTGTCCGCCGGTCACGCCCGTGCGCTACTCCCCCTCCCTGCTTCGGTACAGCGCGAGGCCGCCGGTATCATCATTGCGCAGGGCTTGAGCGTCCGTCAGACCGAGGCGCTCATCAAGCGCCTGTCGGTCGAGAAGAAGGAGCGCGAGCCGTCCATCGAGGAGGTCACGCACAAGTTGCACGCGCACATCGCGGAGGAGGAGCTGTCTCAGGCGCTCGGTCGCGGCGTGAAGATCATAGCGGGTCGCAAAAAAGGCCGCATCGAGCTGGATTACTACGACATGGACGATCTGAACGACCTGCTCGACGCGCTCGGGACCTTGCAGCAGCGCAAAAACGGAGGAAGCAAAAAGTGACCGATTTCATTCACGAAGCACCGCCGCCGGCGGGAAAAAAGCCGGCGGCTCCCGAAAAGCCGGTGAGCGAAAAGGAGCGGCAGAAAAAGGTGTACGCCTACATCGCCGTGCTGTTCACCGCCGCGTTTATCCTGATCTTGTGGTCGTTTCTGGCGAACCACCGCTCGAACCAGCAGGTGCTCGACGAGCTGCGCGGCAGCACCGACATGATGCAGTCCACGCTGGAGCAGAACGCCGAGCTGGAGGACGAGGTCGAGACGCTGGAGGCGCGGGTCGAGGAGCTGGAAAAGCAGCTCTCCGAGAGCGAGGACGCGCTGCGCGAGTCCGGCGAGCAGCAGGCGGCCGTTCTCACCGCGCTCGACTGGCTCGGGGAGTTAGAGCGCTATTACAGCGCGGGCCGTCTGAGCGACGCGCGGAAGGCCGCGCGGGCCATCCGTGACAACGGTCTTGTTCCGGTGCTGCCGACCTATCCGCTGCACACCTCCGCCGACGGGGACGATTACGAGTCGCCCGCCGAGCGGTATCAGACGATCGCGGACAAGCTGTTTCCGGACGGAATGGATTGAAGCGTTTGGCTTCACTTACTTTACAACGATAGCGAGGTAAATTATTATGCTTGATATGAAATTCGTGCGGGAAAATCCCGACGTCGTTAAGGAGAACATCCGAAAGAAGTTTCAGGACGCGAAGCTCCCCCTCGTGGACGAGGTGCTGGAGCTGGACGAAAAGAAGCGCGCCGCCATCACCGAGGCGAGCGAGCTGCGCGCGCAGCGCAACGCGCTCTCCAAGCAGGTCGGTATGCTGATGGGACAGGCGAAAAAAGATCCCTCCAAAATGGCGGAGGCCGAGGCGGTCAAGGCGCAGGTCAAGGCGCAGGCCGAACGGCTGGCGGAGCTGGAAAAATTGGAGGTCGAGTACGAGGAAAAGCTGCACCGCGATATGCTGCAAATTCCGAACATCATCGACCCGAGCGTGCCGATCGGACCGGACGACAGCTGCAACGTTGAGGTGCAGCGCTTCGGCGAGGCGAAGGCGGCGGCGTTCGACATTCCCTACCACACGGAGATCATGGAGCGCTTCGACGGCGTGGACATGGACGCGGCGGGCCGCGTGTCCGGCGCGGGGTTCTACTACCTGCTCGGCGACATTGCGCGGCTGCACGAGGGCGTGCTGGCCTACGCGCGGGACTTTATGATCGACAAGGGCTTTACGTTCTGCATCCCGCCGTTCATGATCCACGGCAACGTGGTCGAGGGCGTGATGAGCCAGACCGACATGGACGCGATGATGTACAAGATCGAGGGCGAGGACCTCTATCTGATCGGCACGAGCGAGCATTCGATGGTCGGGCGGTTCATCGGCGAGATCCTGCCCGAGGAGAGCCTGCCGCAGACGCTGACCTCCTACTCCCCCTGCTTCCGCAAGGAGAAGGGTTCGCACGGCATCGAGGAGCGCGGCGTGTACCGCATCCACCAGTTTGAAAAGCAGGAAATGATCGTGGTGTGCAGGCCCGAGGACAGCATGAAGTGGTACGAGCAGATGTGGAGGTGGAGCGTGGAGCTGTTCCGCTCGATGGACATTCCCGTGCGGCAACTGGAGTGCTGCTCCGGCGATCTAGCCGATCTGAAGGTCAAGAGCTGCGACATCGAGGCGTGGAGCCCGCGGCAGCAGAAGTATTTCGAGGTGTGCTCGTGCTCGAACCTCGGCGACGCGCAGGCGCGGCGGCTGAAAATCCGCGTCAAGGGCGCGGACGGCAAGCTGTATCTGCCGCACACGCTCAACAATACGGTGGTCGCGCCGCCGCGTATGCTCATCGCGTTTTTGGAGAACAATTTGCAGCAGGACGGGAGCGTGCTCATTCCCGAGGTGCTGCGGCCGTACATGGGCGGGAAGGACAAGCTGGTCCCGAAGCACTGAAAAAAGTGAACGCGAAGTGTAGTATTTCGATAAAATAATACAATGCGTTATCAAAAAGCAGGCAGAGGAGGCTTCAAAATGAAGAAATTCTTTGAGGAATTCAAGGCGTTTGCCATGCGCGGGAACGTGCTGGATATGGCGGTCGGCGTGGTCATCGGCGGCGCGTTCGGGAAGATCACGACCTCGCTGGTGAACGACATCATCATGCCGCTCATTTCGATGCTGACCGGCGGGCTGGACTTTTCCGCGTGGAAATGGGTGCTCAAAGCCGCCGAGGGCGACAACGCCGAGGTGGCGGTGAACTTTGGCAATTTCGTCGCCGTGGTGCTGGACTTCATCATCATCGCGTTCGCGGTGTTCTGCATGGTCAAGGCCATCAATAAGATGCACGACCGGCTCTCCAGGCCCGTTGAGGCGGAGCCGGAGAAGGAGCCGGAGCCGTCGAAGGAGGAGGTTCTTCTCACCGAGATCCGTGACCTTTTGAAGGAGCAAGGCAGGTGACCGGGCTTCTGCGCGAGGGCCTGCGGGAGCTGGGGCTGGACGAAAATCGGGCGGAAACGCTCGAACGCTTTGCCTCCCTTCTGCTGAAAAAGAACGAGGTGATGAACCTCACGGCCATCACGGAGTCAACGGCGGTCGCGCAGCTGCATCTGCTCGACAGCGCGGCGCTGCTGCAATACGCCGACCTGACAGGGAAAACGGTTGTGGACGTCGGCACGGGCGCGGGCTTTCCCGGCGTGCCGCTGCGGATCTTGAAGGACGACTTCGACCTGACGCTGCTCGACAGTCTCGGAAAGCGCGTGACGTGGCTTGAGGAGGTCTGCGGCGAGCTGGGGCTGCGGCGCGTGGAGTGCGTCCACGCGCGGGCGGAGGAATTCGCCGCCGTGCGGCGGGAAAGCTATGATGTCGCCGTGTCGCGGGCGGTCGCGCAGCTCAATGTGCTCTGCGAGCTGGCGCTGCCGCTGGTCAAAGTCAGCGGGCGGTTCCTCGCGATGAAAAGCGTGGACACCGAGGAGGAGATCGCCGCGGCGAAGGGCGCGGTCAAGGCGCTCGGCGGACGGATCGCGGGCGTGGAGGACTACGTTATCCCGACGAGCGGGGTGACGCACCGCATGGTGGTGATCGAGAAGGTCTCCCCCGCCCCGCTGAAATATCCGCGGGCGTTCGCGAAAATCAAAAAGCAGCCGCTGTGAGCGGCTGACAGGAGTGCAGTATGGGACAGGTCATCGCCGTGGTGTCCGGAAAGGGCGGCACGGGAAAAACTTCATTCACCGCGCTCGTCGGCTCGGCGCTGGCGGAGATGGGGCATAAGACGCTCTGTCTCGACTGCGACGTGGGACTGCGGAACCTCGATCTGGCGCTGGGCATGAGCGACAGCGCGCTGATGGATTTCACCGACGTGATCACGGGGCGGGCGACGCTCGAACAGGCCGCGGTGCGGCATCCGCGCTGCGACCGGCTGTATCTGCTGACCGCGCCGGTCGGGCTGCACGAGGACATCCGCACGAGCGAGATGAAGGCGCTGCTCGACGAGGTGCGGGAGAAGTTCGACTACTGCCTGATCGACTCCGGCGCGGGACTGGGCGACGCTTTCCGGCTCGCGACCTGCGCGGCGGACCGCGCGGTGGTGGTCGCGACGACTGATCCGACCAGCCTGCGCGACGCGCAGCGGACGGTGATGGAGCTGCGGGAGTATCCCAACGGGCGGCTGCATCTGGTGGTCAACCGCGTGCGGCGCAAGCTCCTCAAGGCGCTGCAGAGCAACATCGACGACGCCATCGACGCGGCGGGACTGCCGCTTCTGGGCGTGATCCCCGAGGACGAGGGCGTGCCGATCGCGCTGGGGCGGAACGCGCTGACGGTATTCTCCCGCGAGAGCTGTGCCGAGGTCGCCTGCCGCAACATCGCGCGGCGGCTGACCGGCGAGCGCGTGGCGCTGATGAAGCTGCCGCGGCGGTGAAGGGAAAATGGGAATAAAAAAATTTTACGATAGAAAGGGGCGCGGTTTATGAATATCGCTCTCATGTCACACGACAACAAGAAGGATCTGATGGTGCAGTTCTGCACGGCGTATGCCGGCATCCTCTCCAAGCATACGCTGTGCGCGACCAGCATCACGGGAAAAATGGTCGCGGAGGCGACGGGACTGCCCATCCACCTGTTCCTCGCGCGCGTACACGGCGGCGCGGAGCAGATCGGCGCGCGCATCGCCTACAACGAGCTGGACATGGTGCTCTTTTTCAACGACCCGCGCGACGACAAGTCCTGCGAGAACGTGAGCTATATTTCGCGCCTGTGCGATCAGAACAACATTCCCTTTGCGAGCAACGTGGCGACGGCGGAGATGCTCGTCCTCGGCCTGAACCGCGGCGACCTCGACTGGCGCGACATCGTAAATCCGAAAACCAAGCCGTTTACGGCGTGATTTTAAATACAAAACGTAATTTCTCAGCTTAAATATACAGATAGGAGTTGTTATTGTCTTATGATGCAGTCCCGTACACACAACTGTAACCAGCTTCGCATTGAGAATGTGGGCGAGAAGGTCAAGCTCGTCGGCTGGATGGAGAACGTCCGCGAGGTCGGCGGCAATCTGGCCTTCGTCGTACTGCGCGATTTCTACGGCACGACGCAGATCGTCGTGGAGGACGAGGCCGACCTCAAGACCGTGAAGGGGTTGAACAAGGAGAGCACGATCTCCGTTGAAGGCACGGTGCGCGAGCGCGCGAGCAAGAACGCAAAGCTGCCCACCGGCGAGATCGAGGTCGTGCCGGAGCGGATCGAGGTGCTGGGGCGCTGCCGCTACAATTCCCTGCCCTTTGAGATCAACCGCAGCCGCGAGGCTGACGAGACGCAGCGGCTGAAGTACCGCTATCTCGACCTGCGCAACCCCGCAGTGAAGAAGAACATCATCCTGCGCTGCCAAGTGGTCGCGGCGCTGCGTCAGGCGATGATGGCGCACGACTTCCTTGAGATCACGACGCCGATCTTGACGGCCTCCTCCCCCGAGGGCGCGCGCGACTATCTCGTGCCGGCGCGCAAGCATCCCGGCAAGTTCTACGCGCTGCCGCAGGCCCCGCAGCAGTTCAAGCAGCTTTTGATGACGAGCGGCTTCGACCGCTATTTCCAGATCGCGCCGTGCTTCCGCGATGAGGACGCGCGCGGCGACCGCAGTCCCGGCGAGTTCTATCAGCTCGACATGGAGATGTCGTTCGCGACGCAGGAGGACGTGTTTGCCGTCTGTGAGGACGTGCTGCCGCCGATCTTCGCGAAGTTCGGCACCTACGACATTGCGTCCAAGCCGCCGTTCCGCCGTATCGCGTACAACGACGCGCTGGCGGTCTACGGAAGCGACAAGCCCGACCTGCGCATTGATCTGACCGCGACCGATGTGACGGAGCTGTTCGCGGAGAACGAGTTCGAGGCGCTGCGCGGTCAGACGGTCAAGGCGGTGCCCATCAGCAGCTGCAAGCTCACGCGCAAGCAGATCGACAAGCTGCTCGCCGACTGCGAGGTGCAGAGCGGCGCCAAGAGCTACTGGTTCAAGATGGACGAGAACGGGGAATTAGCGGGCGGCATCGGCAAGTTCGTTTCGCCGCTCAAGGCAGAGCTGACGGAGAAGCTGGGGCTCAAGCCCGAAACGCTGGTGATCGTGTGCGCGGGCAAGCTGGCGACCAAGTCCGTTGGCGTTGCCATCAAGACCTTCGGCCCCGCGTGCGAGGGCCACATGGACAAGGAGCGCTATGAGTTCTGCTGGATCGTCGATTTCCCGATGTACGAGATTGGGGACGAGAGCGGCGAGCTGGAGTTCTGCCACAACCCGTTCTCGATGCCCAAGGGCGGCATGGAGACGATGCTTGCCGCCGAGCGCGGCGAGATCGACCCGCTGACCATCACGGCCGACCAGTACGACCTTGTGTGCAACGGCGTGGAGCTGAGCTCCGGCGCGGTGCGCAATCACGACCCGGAGATCATGATCAAGGCGTTCGAGCTGGTGCGGCTCGGCGAGGGCGATGTGAAGGCGAAGTTCCCCGCGATGTACAACGCCTTCTGCTACGGCGCGCCGCCGCACGCGGGCATCGCGCCGGGCGTGGACCGCATGGTGATGCTGCTGGCGGGCGAGGACAGTATCCGCGAGATCATCCCCTTCCCGATGAACAAGAACGCGCAGGACATCATGATGGGCGCGCCCTCGGAAGTGACGGACAAGCAGCTCGACGAGCTGCACATCAGGGTCACGGCGCACGAGGACGAGTAAAAAGGATAAGGAAAGAGGGCCATTCGGGAAGAATGGCCCTCTTTTCAGGTAGTAATGGTTTCTAAAGCGGTTAAAATTTCTTCGCGCATTTTTGAGCGTTCGTCCTGTTCCAGACGGACAAGCGCCGCCGCGGCTGCCGCGGTCAAAGCGGAGATTTTGGCCCGATAGGGGGAATGGCTGAAATTCTTTCCCTGCATGGCCTTATTTGCCAACGATAACGTATCCGCCAAAACCTGCGCAAGAAAAGCTCTCTCCCCTGTTTCCGCGTTTTGGGCAAGGAACAGGAGCTTGCCGTGCATTTTCAAAAAGCAGAGCTGGTAAATTCCCATATCGTTTCTCCCTCCATATCTAATGCAAACATTATCTAATGCATTAGTCTATATGTCAAGAGAAACGCTCCCATAAAATAGCACCAATTCATTAGCTAATGGGAGCATGAGACATGGTAACATTAAATGTACTGGCGCTATTGGAAAAGGCGGGCAAAACAAAATACTGGCTTTATCAGCAACTCGGCATGAGCTATCAGAACTTCAGCAAAATGATAAACAATCAAACAAAATCTATCCGCTACGAGAATATTGAAGCTCTTTGTCAAATCTTCGACTGCACACCAAACGAGCTTTTTACCTTTACGGACGATCAATAATTTTTACTAATATTCCACGGAGTGCTCGCGGTAATACTGCACGGCGAGCCAGTCGAGGTAAAAGGCGCGGTCGGTGTCGCTCAGGACCGGCGTGAGGACGCCGTTTTGCAGGAACAGGCCGTTCACGTGGACGAGGGGCGAAACGTCGCGCATGGCGCGGGAGAGCTGCATATAGCCGGGGCCGGTCCAGCCGCACTCGTCGAACAGGCGCGGCATGAGGAAGCAGGGCGAGAAGTCGCCGCCGTCGCCGGTGAAGTCCGCGCCGAGGACGACCCTGGCCGCGCTGTTCGCCCATATAAGGTAGGGCGTGGCGTAATAATTGCGGAAACCGTCGAGGGCGGAAGTGTCGAGATCGACGCCGAGCTCGGCATAGACCGACGCGCCGTTGCCGAGCCACGGCTTATGGTCGCCGAAAAGGACGAGCACGACGGGGGTGTCGCGCGCTTCCAGCTCCCCGGTCAGGCGGACGTATTCGCGGATGGTCTCATTCACGCCGCCGAGGTAGTTGTTGAGGATATTGCAGCTCTCCGCCGACCAGCCGGTCTCCTCCGGCGTGAGGTAGGCGTAGGCGCTCTCCGTTTCGGCGTAGGGGCCGTGGTTCTGATAGCTCACGGCAAAGGAAAAGAGCGGGGAGCCGTCCGCCGCGTCAAGGTCGGAGAGCAGGTAGTCCACTAACTGCGCGTCGGAGTGCCACATGGCGACGTAGGGATCGACGAGCTCGCCGAAGCCGTTCTCGGTGAAAACGCTTTGGTCGAAGCCGAGGTATTCGTTCACGCTCTCGCGGTCGTAGAACCAGTTGTAGCCGGGGTGGGCGTAGTGCGCGGCGTAGCCCTGCGCGGTGAAGTAGCGGACGTAGGAGCCGACGCCGGCGCGGTAGGCGTCGTGCTCGCTCGCGCCGGTGAGAAAGCCCCACTCGGTGTCCACCGTGCCGCCGGCGAAGATGTTGGTGAGCAGGCGGCCGGAGACGCTCTGCTCCGCGAGCGCGTGATAAGGGGCGTAAACCTCCTGCACGGAGGGGATGTCGGCGAGGGCGTCGAGGTCGGTGAGGTCGCAGAAGGCCTCGAGCATGACACCCATGACGTCGATCTTCTCGCCCTCGGGGACGTCCTCGTCGGGGAAGGCGGCGAGCAGAGCCGCGGCCTCGCGCTTGTCGTAGCCCTCGGGCTTTTCGGGGAACAGCTCCGGCACGGAGTGGAGGAACGAGAGGGCGAAGCCGCGCGAGAGATAGACCTCGTTTTCCGCCCAAACGTTGATAAGTGCGTCGTTGGCGGTTTTGTCGTAGACCGCGTCGTTGATGTAGGCGCCAAAATATGCGCCGAGGCCCAGCAGCAGGCAGAGCGACGCGCCGAGGGCGCGGACGCGGGGGCGCAGGCGCGCTCCGCCGCGCGGCAGGAGGAGCACGGCAAAGGCAAGCATCGCGCCGGAGAGCGCGACCGCCGTGTTGACCGCGGGAGTGCGCTCAAGGTCGTACTGGCTCAGGACGCCGCCAGCCGTGCGAAGGAGCGAAAGGTCGCTCGCAAGCAGCGGGTCGCCGCGCAGGGCGACCTTATAGTAGCTGATGAGCGGCAGTCCGACGCCGAGCAGCTCGCTCACGAGCACGCCGCACCAGCAGCGGCCGGAGAGGAAGTATCCCAGCCACGCGAGCAGCAGCGGCGGGAGCAGATTCAGGGCGAGCAGCGTGCCGTTTTCAAAATAGGAGCGGTACAGCGCCTCACACGGCAGCAGGTCGTCGGACCACGCGGTGAGGGAAAGCCCCAGCAGGCCGGTCAGGCAGCCGAACAGCGTGAGCATCGCGCCGAGGTAGACGCGGTGAGCGCGCAGCTCGCTTTCCGTCGAGGCGGCGGGGGCAAGGATGATGTGGCATATTTTCAAACGGCAATCCCCTCGAAATTCATCGGAATGGTTTGATTATAGCAGAATTTTGGAGGAAAAACAAGCGAGAGCTTGCGGCGGCGGTGCGGCGGGGCGCGCGGGAGAGAATTGCAGGAAGAAAGAGCGCCCGAAAACGGGCGCTCTTTCCTTGCACATTGGTTTACTTGTAGAAGTCGGTGCCATCCTCGATGACGATGGGCAGACCGTTGTGGTAGACGGGGAGCGTTTCAAATTTGAAGCGGCTGGCGCGGTGCTTCGCGTCGATCTGCGGCTTGATGGCGGGATCGACGACGCCCTTGCGGACGTACTCGTTGACCGCGTGGTAGGGAAAGCCGAGGTTGTCCTCATCCGTTTTGCCGGTAAGACCGTCGGAGGGCGGCTTGATGAGGAAGCGCTCGGGCAGGCCGAGGGCGCGGCCGAGGGCGATGACCTCCTCGGTGGTGTACATCCCGATGGGCGAAAAGGCGCCCGCGCTGTCACCGTAGATGGTGCAGTAGCCGACCCAGTCCTCGGAGAGGTTGGAGGTGTTGACGACGATGCCCGCGTCCACGCTTTGGGCGATGGCGTAGAGCGTCGCCATGCGGATGCGGGAGGGGAGGTTCACGCTCGTCTGGCGGCTGGGGTCGATGCCGACGCGCTTCATCTCGTCGAGAATGCCGCTCGTGCCGCCGTGGATATTGAAGGTGTAGTGTTTGATTCCGAGGTAGTCCACGATGCCGTTGGAATAGTCGATGTCCGGCTGGACGCCGTCGGGCATGAGGACGCCGACGACGTTTTCGCGGCCGTAGGCCTCGACGCAGAGGGCGGCGATGACCGAGCTGTCCTTCCCGCCGGAGATGCCGACGACGGCGGTCCTGCCGCCGCAGGCTTTCATCTGCGCACGCATCCAGTCGAGCAGGCCGGGGAGTTGGGCGGCGGCGTTAAAGTCCTTGAGATCGTACATAGCTTGCGCTCCTTTTCGGTAATTTGCTGACATTGTAGCGCAAACGGGCGCGGTTTGCAATGGAGAGAGCGCAGAAATTCCCCGCCCGGGGCGCGGTTTTGCGCACGAATGCGTCAAAATCAGTCGATCAGGGCGCGCAGCTCGTCGAGCGAGAGCGAGGGCTGGAGGGCAAGTCCGACGCCGAAGCCGACGATGCGCGAGAGCTCCTCCACGCGCCGATCCACGTCGCGGGGCGTGACAAAGACGTTCGTGTGGCCGCGCAGAGCGGCGGGATCGGGGAGGGTTGCGCCGGCCTCGTCCAAAAGGTCGAGGGCGAGGGTCGCGGCGTCCACGACGGTGGGGACGCCGACGGCGAGAACGGGCACGCCGAGCGTTCCGCGCGTGAGGGCGCGGCGGTGGTTGCCGACCCCGGAGCCGGGGACGATGCCCGCGTCCGTGAGCTGGACGGTCGTGCAGACGCGGGAAAGGCTCTGGGAGGCGAGCGCGTCGAGGGCGACGACGAGGGAGGGCCGGACGGTCTTTACCGCGCCGAGGACCAGCTCCGCGGCTTCCAGTCCGGTCGCGCCGAGGACGCCGGGGGTCAGCACGCTGACCTCCGCGAGCGCGTCGAGGGCGGCGCAGCCCCTGAGGTGGCGCGTCGCGGGGATATGGTCGGCGGCGCGGGGGCCGATGAGGTCGGGCGTCATGGCGCGGTTGCCGAGGCCGACGACGAGGGCGCTCCCCTCCCCCGCGTCGTCCATGAGGGCGCACAGCTCATCGCGCAGGGCGAGGGTGGCGGCTTCGGTGCGGCTCTCGCTCTCCTCGGGGAGCGGGCGCAGGTCGAGCGTGACGTAGGTTCCGCGGGGCTTGCCGAGGGCGCGGGCGGCCGTTTCGCTCTCGACCCTTACGGTGGTGACGGCGCAGCCGCGGCGCGTCCGCTCGGTGAGCGAAAGACCGTCGATGGCGCTCCCCTTCTGTGCCGCGCGCCAAAGCGCGTGGGCCTCGAGCGCGAGGTCGGTGCGGCGTGCGTTCATAAAACCGCCTTCCTTCCACAAAATCTTGTGTATCGACCTCAGTATGTCCCACCAAATTTTGAAGCATACAAAAAAGTGGAGAAAATCCGAAAAAAGTGCTTGCAATTCCTTGAAAACTTTGTTAAAATACCATTCTGCACGGTGGATTTTTTGTATCCGCCGCTAAATCCCAACCGGAGGAGGTGTTTGGTTTGCCGAATATTAAGTCTGCCAAGAAGCGCGTCCAGCTCGCGGAGGTGCGCAACGCCCGCAACAAGGCCGACAAGTCCGCACTGAAGACCGCACTCAAGAAGTTCGAGGCGGCTGCCGCCGAAGGCAATCGCACCGAGGCCGAGGGTGCTTACAAGGTCGCTGTGAAGATCGTGGACAAGTCCGCTGCGAAGGGTCTGCTGCACAAGAACAACGCGGCTCATAAAAAGAGCGCTCTGACCACCAAGCTCAACAGCATCGGCTGATCGAACCGAAAAATGAGAGACGCCTGCGGGCGTCTCTTTTTTTCCGCGCTTATTTACAATTTGTTCACACGGTTTTCAATCTTTGGCCATAAATCGCTGGTATCTTAATACTTGCAAAGGGGATACAGACCCCGATGTGATTTTCTCCCTCCTAAAAATACACACAACACACAGCCAGAAGCCCCCGTCGCGAGACGGGGGCTTTTGGTGTCTTGCAGGCGGGAGGAAAGCATGGTATACTCGGAGGGAAATGGGAGATTTTTCTGCGGAGCGGGAACAAAAGGGGAGGATCATTCGTCAGATACGGCAAAGGCCCCGTTTTTTGGAAGAGGCGGGGCGAAACGGAAAGGAGCGAAAGCGATGAAAAGGTCTCTGCGAATGGGAATGCTGCTGTTCATGGCGGCGGTGCTGCTGACGGTGCCGGCGCTCGCGGACACGGGGCCGAAGGCACAGCTGACGGTGAAGGTCGTGAACGCGCCGAGCGAGCCGTATTACCTCGACCTGCTGGCCGAGGGGGCGTTCGAGCACGAGGGCGACGAGGACTACAGCGGCATCAACTGGAGCTACTATGGGGAGAAGCGCGCACTGCTCGACGACGGACTGCTCGAAGCCATGCGCGCGGCGGTACCGGAGGGCCGGCACGCCTGCACCGTGCAGGGGACGAACGGCGCGCCGATGCGGGGTGACCTGATCGGTGAGGACGCGGGGAACGGCGTGCGGCTGCACACCTTCAGCTATCATGGCGTGCCGGACGATTACCGTATTCTCATTGTGACGGAGAGCGGGGAGAGCTGGATCTCGGACGAGCTGCACCGCGCGGCGCTGCAATCCTCCGCGACGGTGGACTGGGCGGCGAGGACCGCCAAGGCGCCGGGCGCGGCGGTGGCTTACGCGCTGCAATTTCTCTGTATGCTGCTGCCCACGCTGCTCATCGAGGGGGCGTTGCTGTTCGCGTTCGGGTACAGGAGCAAAAGGAGCCTGCGGGTGTTCCTGCTGGTGAACCTTGTGACGCAGGGCGGCTTCGCGGCGTACCTCGCGGTGACGGTGCTCAACCACGGCGTGAGCGGGTGGTCGCTGCTGTTCTATGTCCCGATTGAGGTGATCGTCACCGTGGTTGAAATCCTGCTCTACCGGCGGCTTTTGACGGAGAAGGGCAAGGGACGGGCGGCGGGCTATGCCGTCGTCGCCAACGTCTGCTCCGCGACGGTGGGGCTGGCGCTCATCGACCCGCTGTGGCGGTTCATCGTGAGCATATCTTGAAAGGAAGGGAAGTTTTCAGATGGAGACGGAAAAGCTTTACTATACCGACCCTTTTTTGACGGAGTTTGACGCGCGGGTGCTCTCCTGCGAGGAGGCGAAGGGCGGCTATGCCGTGACGCTCGACCGGACGGCGTTCTATCCCGAGGGGGGCGGGCAGCCGTATGACACCGGCGCGCTGGGCGGCGTCGAGGTGCTGGAGGTGCATGAGAAGGCGGGGGTGGTGACGCACCGGTGCGCCTCTCCCCTGCCCGCCGGCGGGACGGTGCATGGAAAAATCGACTGGGCGCGGCGCTTCGACCATATGCAGCAGCACTCGGGCGAGCACATCTGCTCGGGGCTGATCTGCGCACGCTACGGCTGCGACAACGTGGGCTTTCACATGGGCGCGGAGGTCGTGACCATCGACTTCAACGCGGACATTCCGTGGGCGGAGCTGATGGAGATCGAGGCGGCGGCGAACCGGTATATTTATGAGGATCACGCCATCGACATTCAGTTTCACAGGGGGCGCGAGCTGGACGCGATCGACTATCGGAGCAAGAAGGCGCTTGAGGGCGACGTGCGGATCGTGACCTTCCCCAGGGCGGACCGCTGCGCGTGCTGCGGCACGCACGTTCTCAGGAGCGGGCAGGTCGGCATCGTGAAGTTTCTCTCGGTGCAGAAATTCCGCGAGGGGGTGCGCATCGAGCTTGTCTGCGGCGGGCGGGCGTACCGCTATCTCTCCGCGTGCTGGGAGCAGGCCGCGGCGGCCGGGCAGGCGCTGTCGGTCAAGCCGGTGCAGACCGCGGCGGCGGTCGAGCGGGTGCTGTCGGAGCTTGGCGCGCTCAAGCTCCGCTGCGCTAAGTTGGAGGAGCAGGTGTTCGCGGACGTCGCGGCGCGGTACGCGGGGCGCGGCGACGCGCTGCTCTTTGAGGACGAGCTGTCGGGCGAGAGCGTGCGAAAGCTCTGCGACGCGGTGGCGGAGGTCTGCGGCGGGCGCTGCGCGGTATTCGCGGGCGCAGGAAGGGCGTGGAAGTACGCCGTCGGGCAGCGTGGGGGCGATCTGCGCGCGCTGACGAAGGAACTCAACGCGGCGCTTTCGGGACGCGGAGGCGGCAGGCCGGAGTTCGTGCAGGGCAGCGTCAGCGCGGAGCGGTCGGAGATCGAAGCGTTCTTCGCGGAAAAGTGACTTGACAAGCGCGCGCCGCCGTGCTATGCTACGCACAATAAAGGCTGTGAGAAAGAGGTCTTTTCCCCATATCGCGTCAGAGAGAGGACGGTCGGTGCGAGTCCTTGCGGCGGGGAGAGGGCGGCGCTTTTGAGCCGCGGGCGCGGAAATGCCCCGCCGGTTCCCGCCGTTACCGGGAGACGAAGTGCGTGTCAGCCAGACACGAATTCAGGTGGAACCACGGACATTTATCTGTTCGCCCTGAGCCTACAAAACAGGCTCAGGGCGTTTTTTTGTTTCCTGAGCCAAAATGAAAAGGAGAAAGCATCATGAAGAACACCGAAAAGACGATGGAGAAGATCGTCGCCCTGTGCAAGAACCGCGGCTTCGTGTTTCCCGGCAGCGAGATCTACGGCGGCCTTGCGAACACCTGGGATTACGGCCCGCTCGGCGCGGAGCTGAAAAAGAACATCAAGAACGCATGGTGGAAGAAGTTCGTGCAGGAAAATCCCTACAACGTCGGCCTCGACGCGGCGATTTTGATGAACCCGCAGACCTGGGTGGCGAGCGGCCATCTCAGCGGCTTTTCCGACCCGCTGATGGACTGCCGCGAGTGCCACGAGCGCTTCCGCGCGGATAAGCTCATCGAGGACTGGTGCGCGGAGAACGGCTTTGACCTGAGTAAGCCCATCGACGCCTTCTCGCAGAGCGAGATGAAGGACTTTGTCGAGGAGCACGCGATCCCCTGCCCCACCTGCGGCAAGCACAACTTCACCGACATCCGGCAGTTCAACCTCATGTTCAAGACCTTTCAGGGCGTGACCGAGGACGCGAAGAACACCGTGTATCTGCGCCCCGAGACGGCGCAGGGCATCTTCGTCAACTTCAACAACGTCCAGCGCACGACGCGCCGCAAGCTGCCGTTCGGCATCGGGCAGATCGGCAAGAGCTTCCGCAACGAGATCACGCCGGGCAACTTCATCTTCCGCGTGCGCGAGTTCGAGCAGATGGAGCTGGAGTTCTTCTGCAAGCCGGGCACCGACCTTGAGTGGTTCAACTACTGGCGCACGTTCTGCCATAACTGGCTGCTGTCCATCGGTCTGAAGGACGAGAACCTGCGTCTGCGCGACCACGAGCCGGAGGAGCTGTGCTTCTACTCCAAGGCGACGACGGACTTCGAGTTCCTCTTCCCCTTCGGCTGGGGCGAGCTGTGGGGCGTGGCCGACCGCACGGACTACGACCTGACGCAGCACTCCAACACGAGCGGCGAAAAGCTCGTCTACCGCGAGGGCGAGGGCAAGGACATGGTGGAGTATATCCCCTACGTCATCGAGCCGAGCCTCGGCGTGGAGCGCAGCGTGCTTGCGGTACTCTGCGACGCCTACGACGAGGAGGTCGTGGGTCAGGACAAGAAGGGCAACGACGACGTGCGCGTCGTGCTGCACCTCCATCCCGCGCTCGCGCCGTTCAAGGCCGCGATTTTGCCGCTCTCCAAGAAGGAGGTCCTCACCGGCCCCGCGCAGGAGCTGTACGCCGAGCTTTCCAGAGAGTTCATGGTGGACTACGACGAAACGGGCTCCATCGGCAAGCGCTACCGCCGCGAGGACGAGATCGGTACGCCGTACTGCATCACGTTTGACTTTGAGACGGTCGGCGACGAGAACACGCCCGCCGATCACTGTGTGACCGTGCGCGAGCGCGACACGATGCAGCAGGTGCGTATGCCGATCAGCGAGGTCAGGGCGTATCTGCGCGAGAAGTGCGCGTTTTGAGCGGTATGCGCCGTCTGAACGGAGGGCAGACATGAAAAACGTGACTGTTTACACCGACGGCGCGTGCAGCGGCAACCCCGGCCCGGGGGGCTGGGGGGCTGTACTGCGGTACGGCGCGCACGAGCGTGAGCTTTCCGGCGGCGAGGCGCAGACCACCAACAACCGCATGGAGCTGACCGCGGTGATTGAGGCGCTGGGGCTTTTGAAGGAGCCGTGCGAGGTCGAGCTGTACTCGGACTCGAAGTACGTCATCGACGCGCTGAGCAAGGGCTGGGTGTACGGCTGGCAGAAAAAGGGCTGGATCAAGAGCGACAAAAAGCCAGCGCTGAACGTCGATCTGTGGGAAAGGCTGTTGGTGCTGATCGCACGGCACGACGTGCGCTACCATTGGGTGAAGGGCCACGCGGAGAACGAGTACAACAACCGCTGCGACGAGATGGCCGTGGCGGAGAGCCGGAAATTCAGGGAATAGACAAAAAGGAAGCCGTTTTGAATACCAATGTCATTAAGTTAAGACCATTTTCCGTTAAGATAAGGAAATCCCCGCCTGCT
>CAVKBJ010000121.1:0-17683 GCA_963654505.1 Lachnospiraceae bacterium | reverse complement strand
CGCGGGCCTTTTCGACCGTGATCTTCGTCCAGTCCGCCTTCTCGATGGCCTCGATGGTGTTCTCCTCCCACGCGCGGTCGAGGTGCAGCTCGTAGCGCCCGTTGATGTCGGGGCTGGAAATGTAGCTGCACCGGTGTCCGTTTACCTTGAATTCCGGTTTCTTCATGTTTTTTTCCTCCTCATTGTTCGTCCGGCCCGTAGACCGGCGTCAGGGCCTCTAACTGCTCCCATGTGTACTCGGCGTCCTCTAACTGCTGCCACGTCATGCCGACCGACTCGAGCGCGAACCACGTCAGGCCGGAGATGATGAAGCGCAGATGCGCCGGCTTGATCCGCTCGACCGTGTCCGTGAGCGCGTCAAGGTCGAGCTGCACGAGCGCGGTCGCCTCCCCGACGAATTTGAGCGTGAAGCTGTAGTCGTCGTTGACCTCGACCTCGGCGGCATAGCCGGTCATGGCCGCCGCGAGGCCGCGCACCATCTCCTCGTTCGTGTTCCCGCTTGCGAGCAGGCGGGCCTTAACGGCGCTGCGCCGCTGGGCGTCGGTCGCGCCCTGCGCGGCCGTGACGCCGACTCGCGCCTCCCAGAGCGGAAGGCTCCACGTCGCCGTGTCGACGAAGAACTGCGCCTTCACGTCCTCCACCAGCTCGGCCATTTCGCCGCCCGTCAGGCCGAGCGCGTCGAGCAGCGCCGCGGTCTGCGCGTTCTGCCGGTAGCGTACCGGCACCTGTTCGCGGTTTTCCATAGCGCCCTCCTTACGTCACGGCGGTGGCCGTGACGGTGACCGTGCCGGGCACGGGCACCTTGCCGGCCTCGACGGAAAGCGCGGTGGAAGCGCCGTTGACGGTCAGCGCGGAATAGTCCGCCACGCCCTCGCAGCCGAGCAGACAGGCGAGAAAGCGGCTGTACGGCACCGTCTGCGCCTGCGCGAAGGGCAGCGCGGAGAAGAGTGCCCCGACCGCCGCGGAAAGCTCCTCGCTCACCTGCGCGAGCGTATAGCCGTCCGTGAGCGTGACCTTCGCCGTGACCGGCACGCTCAGCTCCTCCGCGGAGACGACCGTGACCGTGGCCCCGATGGGCTTTTCCGCGTTGATGTGAGAGGCGCAGGCGGTCACGATGGCCTCGTCCACCGCGCCGCGGTCCGCGCCGCCGACGATGACCTTCACCGTGCCGTTGCCGTTCCACAGCGGCACGCACAGCGCATAGGAAACGCCGTCGACCTCCTTGGCCCACATAACGTAGTGCTCCGCGTTGCCGCTGGTGATCGTCTGCGTGCAACGCTCGTGATACCTCGTCCAAAAATCCGCGTCGCTCTCCTCGTCCGCGCCGCCGGTACCCGCCGCGGCGTTCGTCACGCCGCTCACGCCCGCCACGTTGACCGCCATCTGCGTCACCGTTGCCTCGGGCACGTTGTAGTCCGCGCCGATCTCCTCCGCCGTGCAGACGACAGACGCGCTCCCGTCCGCGACCGTGACGGCCTCCGAGGTGAGAAAGCGCAGCGCGGAGGGTGTGCAGACGACCGTGCCCGCGGGGATCACCGTACCGTCCGTGCCGGCAAAGGTGACCGTGACGCTCGCCTTCGCCCCGCTCCGGCGCGTCATACCGATTTGAGCGGCGTGCAGGTCGAGGTATTCGCCGCTCGACGCGTCCGGGAAGAGGATGCTCATAAAGCCGTTGAGCGTCTGGCCGTACTTCCACATGACGTAGGCGGCCTCGCTGAGCAGCACATTCGCATAACTTCCCTCGCGGGTGTCCACGTCGACGCCCTTTTCCTTCACGCGGGAGAGCATTTCATTTTTCAGGCTCTCCGGCGTCATTGTCTCAAATGGAGATTGTGCCATCTTTCAGTGTGACCTCCCCGTAAATCGTTTTCATGCTGAAGGACACCTTCAGCTCCGAATCGTCAAATTGCACGCTGACCTGATCGACCGCGCTCACGTAGGGGTTGACGGTCAGCGCCTCGCGGATGCAGCGGATCGCCTCCGCCTCCCGCAGCTCCGTGCTGTACGGCTTTCCGATCAGCGCGGCGACGTCCTGCCCGTAGGCGTTCGTGAATACGTCGTGCTCGCAGCGCCCCGTTTTGACCGCGTTCCACGCCCACACAAGCACGGCGTCCGCGCCCGTGACGAACACAGGATTGCCGCCGCGCCAGACCGGCTGATCCGCCGCGAAATCCCACGCGGTCTCGCGCGGCAGCGGCAGCGTACTGCCCGCCGTGCCCGAATCGGGCACGCTGATAAGAGGGAACAGGCTCACAGCTTCACCATCCTTTCGATCAGATAATAGGTCTGCCCGTCGCCCGAGCGCAGAAGCAGCACCTCGTCGCCCGCGGCAAGCGGCATTTTGCTCTGCACCGGCTCCTGCGGGCGCGTGACGGAGGCCGTGCCCTGATACATGGCGCCGTCGATCGTGATCTGGCAGGTCCCCGTAAAGACCTTTTCCGGCAGCGCCGCGCGGATGCCGCGCTCCGCCTCTCCCGGCATAAAATTCGGGATAAGGGACTCCGGTACGCGCAGGTCGGCGCTGTCGAGATCCATGCCGTCGGCGCGGATGCGCAGCGGCGAGAGCGAGAGGAGCTTCCCGACCGCGTACCACGCGGGCCGCGTCCCCTCCGCGCGCTCGTCGATGAGCCGGTTCAATCCCACGTAGGGGTCTCTTGCGCTTTCACTGTTCATGTGAGCTCACCTCCCGAGAGTGTGACGGACGTGACGTTCCGGCAGTTGAGCGTCAGGGAGCAGTAGTAGTTCCCGCGCTTCCACGTATGCACGTCCGCGTCGATCCAGAAAACACCCTGCAGGCCGGTCGCGCTCTCGCGGACAACGACCGTTTCCCCGGTCAGCAATGCGGTGTCGCCGAGCACGTTGGCGGTGACGGTGCGCTGCACCGCGTTGTCCTCCAGAAGCTTTTTCGCCTCCGCGTCGGCGTCCGTGTTCTCGCGCTGCGTGAGATGGCTCTCCATCACGCCGAGGAGCTGCTGCGAGCTCTCGTCTCCGATGCGGCGCAGGAAATTTCCGTTCGCGTCGTAGATCGCCGCGCTGTTGACAAGCCCCGTCGCGTCCTCGGTGGTCGTCGCGTTCATCAGATTGCCCGCGGCCTTGAGCACAAGGCTCTCCGCGCTCACGCCGCGCTCCTTGACGAGCAGGCCCTCGGGCGTGTAGCGGACGGCGTACTTCTTCCCCGTCTTTTCTGAGGCGAGCGCCCACGCCGTCGCGATGATGCGGTCGAGCGTCACGCCGGTGAATTTCCGGTCAAGCAGCACGCCCGTCGCCGGCAGGCCCGCTATGGGAATGTCCCGGTCGCCGCACACCTGCCGCGTGACCGCCTCCGGGGAGGTCTGCGCGAATTTATAGGTGCCGTCGTTGCGCTTGCAGTAGATGCCGTAGTCATAGCAGGTCAGAGAGATCGTCTTTTGCTCTGAGCCTGCCGTGCGGCGCAGCACGATGCCGGAAAAAAGCGTCGTCCCTTCGTCGTCGGAGAGCGTCACAAGGTCGCCCAGCTCCGGCACCGGCAGCGCCGAGCCCTCGTCAAAGGCCAGCTCGAGCGCGAGCTGGCGGACGGGCGTGCTTTTGTCCCCGCTCCACGTCCACGACACCGCGAGCTCCGTGATGCGCCGCGTGCCGCTCTTTTTCGTCAGGTTCAGTTCCATCATGTGCCTCCCAGCAGTACGGACTTCGGCGGGATGCGCACCGTCTGCCCGACATAGATCAGATGCGGATTTTTGATGCTGTTATACTTGGCCAGCGCGTTATAGTAGGCAGCCGTACCGCTGCCGTAATAGCGCCGGCAGAGCATACTGAGCGTATCGCCGGAGACGACCTTATGCGCGATCTCCCCGTCGGGGGAGCCGCCCGCGCGTCCGGCGTTGCCCGTGTAGCCGCCCGTGCCCGATTCGGACACCTCCCGTGCTTCGAGATCGACATGCTCCCGCAGGCGGATGGTGCAGTAGACGTCGCCGGTCCCGTCCTGCTCGCTCTCTGTGACCTCCTCGAGGTAGACGCTCGCGTTGATCTCCGTGCCCGTGACGACCCACCGCACCGGCGTCCTTCCGACCGCCCACGATTTGAGAACGTCGAGGTAATGCTGCGGGTCGGGCACCGCGCCCGCCTCACAGAAGGGGTAGGCCTGCGCGGGCAGCATACAGGAGATCGTGCCGCTGTGCCGCGCCCGCCCTCCGGGCAGGTACACGTCGCCGAGCTGCGAGATGTTCACCGTCTCCATGCTCCGCCCGACGCTCCACTCGTAGCGCTCGGGCGTCACCGGCAGCGTCAGCGTGACGCCCTCCCCGATAAAGCAGAACTGCACGCGCTCACCCCCTCATTCCCGCCATCTCCAGCCGTTCGAGCAGCGCCCGCGCCACGCGGTCGATGTCTGCGTCCTCGCGGATCGTCACGCCGTTCATCACGATCTGCACGCCCGCGAAGCCGTTCCCCTCGCTTCGCGCCTCCACCGCCGTCTGCACGCGCTCGCCCTGGTGGAGCAGCGCCGGGAAGTTGTCGTAGGGCACATAGTCGATGCCGACCGCGCGCTGGTGGACGGTCCGGTGCTTCGTGTAGCCGGTGTTGATCTCGTTCACGGCGAAAACGCCGCTCTCGCCCGCCGTGCCCGCCGCCATGCCCTTGCTGCCCTCCTGCGAGAGGTAGTAGTCTGTCAGCGCCGCGATGGCCGACGTGTTCTCGCGGATCGCGCCGAGCTGGTCGCGCTCCGCCTCCTGCGCAAGCTGATACTGCCCGCTCGCCTCGTAGGCCGAGACCGCCAGCGCCTCCGCCTGCTCCTTGAGCGATTCCATCTTGAGCCCCGCCTCGCTGTCGCCGTTCCGGTAGGCCTCCTGCGCCTCGACGTATTCCGCGCGCATCCCTTTGAGCGTCTCCGCGTCAGAAGCGTCATACACGCTCGTCTCCTCGCCCAGCAGCAGCGCGGAGAGCCCCTCGCGCCTGTACTGGTCCTGCAAATTTTCGAGCATCGCCTTGTTTTCGCCGATCACGCGGTTGACCTCGCTCATCGCCTCGCCGAGCGCGCCCTCGTAGGCGTCGAGATCGGCCGTCAGGCTCGCGATGCGCTTTTCGTTGTAGCCCTCGCCCATCGCGTTGTCCAGCTCCTCCTGCAGGCCCTCGACGGTCGAGGTAAGCCCGCTGAAGGTCTTGGACTGCATCTCCATCGACCCGGCGAAGCTCTCGGTGAGCGCGTCTAAGATGATCCGCGCCGCGTCCTGTCCCGCGATCTCCCCTTTGGAGATCATGCTGTACACCGTGCCTTGATCCACACCATAGGCATCTGCGAGCATTCCGACCGCGCCGATGCCGCGGTCGTTGAGGATGTTGAGGTATTCAAGCGTCGTCTTGTTGCTCGACTTCATGCGGCCGATGGCCGTCGCCACGGCGTCCATGTCGCTCGTGGCCATGCCGAGCGCCGCGCCCGCGTCGCCGATGGTCTGCAGCACGGGCAGAATACTGGTATCGTCGTAGCCGTAGGTCGCGAGCGTCTTGCTCATGCTCGTCAGGTCGTCGTAGAGGAAGGGCGTGACGTTCGCCATCTGCACGAGGTCGGCAAGGTAATCCCTCGCCTTGTCCTCACCGCCGAAGAGCGTGGCGAACGAGATCCGGTCGGTCTCCCGCGCCGCGGCGAGCGTGCTGCCGCTCGTCAGGCTGTTCGCGGTCTCCTCGTTCACCGTGTCGTAAAGCCCCTGATAGTAGCTCTTGAACGCCGCGTCGCGGGACTCGTAGACCTGCGACTGACCGTTGAGCAGCCCCAGTCCCGCTCCTGCAAGAGCGCCGATAGCGGCCCCTCCCGGGCCGAAGGCCGCGCCGGTTACAGCGCCGGACAGGGTCGACGATAAAATTCCCGAATAAAGAGCGCCGGTTTCGTCACCATATCGGCTGCTGATGCCGGTGCTGAGAATTTGCTGCGTCGCTGACCCCAATTCCTGCGCAAACTGCATAGCGGCCAGGGTTTTCGACAGCGTATCAAAGCCCTTGCTGAAACCGCTTGCCTCGCCCGAACCGCCAGAGCTGTTTTCCAGCTTGGAGATCTCTTTCTCCGTGTCGCGTGCCGCTTTGGCAACGACATTGAGATTGCGTACAGCGTTATCATAGTTCGCCTGTGCCAGCTCAACCTTCAAGCCGTCCGCCGCGCTTTGCGTCGCGTCAAACTGCTTTTCCGCCTCGCGGAGCGCCTGCTTTGCCTTCTTCACGTCGAGGCTCAGGGCGTATTTGTTCTTATTGAGGGCGTACAGGCCCTCCTCCAGACTGTCCACGTCCTTGCTGAAGGCCTTCGTCGTTTTGGCCATCGCCTTGACCGCGTCCGAATACCGGTCGGTCGATTTGATCACAATAGATGCTTCCGGCATTAAAAAATCACCACTTTTCTATTGACTGCGCGGGGGAAACGTGCGTATAATAAGCACAGCGATCAGAGAGGAGCTTGGTTTTATGATCAACGAAATGCGTCGTATTATAGGCGAAAACCTTTGGCTGAAAATCGGCCTGCTTGCCCTTCTCGTTCTCGTTGTGTACTCGTTTGCCGCCCTTCGATGAGGGCGGCTTATTTCTTTCTCCTCGTGCTCCGCACCGCCTTGCCGCGCGGAGCGGGCGGGGCCGCCTTCTAATTCGCCTCGTAGGAGGACAGCGCCCAGATCAGGTCCTTTTCGCCCTGCGTCCGTCCGTAATAGTCCCCCGGCAGGATGCCGTGGACGCGGAACAGGTAGTAGACAAGGCCCAGCTCCGGGTCGGTGCCCTCCCTCAGGCGTTTTTTACTTCTTCGATCGTCGTGCGCCGGTAGCCGCACAGCCGCTCGACCGCGATGCTCAGATCCGCGATCTCGCCGGGCAGCAGCATCGCCTTGAGCGTCTCCGCTGGCGTCGCGCCGCCGAACTTCTGTTGAAGCGCCGGGGCCTTGAGGTCGGGGTCGGCGCAGCCGGCGAGCAGGATGTGCAGCTCCGCGTCCTGCGTCATGCGCCGCAGCTCCTGCACGCGCCCGTAGGGGAGAGCGCGCAGCGTGAACACCACCGGCGCGCCCGCCGCCTGACTCAGCCGCGGCAGCTCGTATTTCGCCGTCGGCAGATTTTTCGCCACGTCCGCGACGCCCCCGCCCAGCAGCAGCTCGAGCACGGAGGCCTCCCGCTCCGCGCGATCTTCATTGACCATTTTTCCTTTGCGATGAGCTGCACGAGTACAGCGGCAGCGGTCATGGTGACGCCATAGAGGAAGAGCGGCAGGCGCTTTGGTTTACCGGCTCATTTCATGATTTTTACAAATAGCGATCAAGTATGGATTGATGAAGCGGGAGCGGCTGTGGTATAATGCCCAAAAGGGCAATGACAGGACGCCGCGCGGCGGCCGGCAAGCCAAAACAGAAACGAGGTAGGATATGGAGTACAGGACTGAGCACGATTCGCTGGGAGAGGTTCGCGTTCCGGCGGATCGCTACTGGGGCGCGCAGACGCAGCGCTCGTATGAAAATTTCCCCATCGGGCGGGGGATCGAAACGATGCCGCGGGAGATCATCCGGGCGTTTGCCATGCTGAAAAAGGCAGCGGCTATCGCCAACCGCGAGCTGCTGCCCGAGAAGATGACGGAGGAAAAGTGCGCCTTGATTGGCCGCGTCTGCGACGAGATCCTCGCCGGTGAGCTGGACGGGCACTTCCCGCTCGTCGTTTGGCAGACCGGCTCGGGCACGCAGTCGAACATGAACGTCAACGAGGTGATCGCCAACCGCGGCAACGAGCTGGCGGGGAAAGCGCTCCTGCATCCGAACGACGACGTAAATATGTCGCAGTCCTCGAACGACACCTTCCCCACGGCGATGCACATCGCTGCCTGTCTCGCCATCGAGGACAGGCTGCTCCCCGCCGCCGCCGCGCTGGAGGAGACCTTCCTGCGTCTGGAGGCGGAGAATGCCGCCGTGCTCAAGTCCGGACGGACGCATTTGCAGGACGCTACGCCCATCACCTTCGCTCAGGAGATCTCCGGCTGGCGGGCGAGCCTTGCGCGGGACCGCGAGCTGCTCACAGCTGCGCTGCCGCCGCTGCGGGAGCTGGCGCTCGGCGGCACGGCGGTCGGCACGGGGCTGAACGCGCCCGCGGGCTTTGACGAAGCGGTCGCGGCCGCGGCGGCGCGGCTGACGGGCAGGCCCTTTGTCACCGCGGCTAACAAATTCCACGCGCTCACGTCGAAAGACGAGCTGGTGTTCGCGCACGGCGCGGTCAAGGCGCTCGCGTGCGACATGATGAAGATCGCAAACGACGTGCGCTGGCTTGCGTCCGGCCCGCGCACGGGCCTTGGGGAGATCACCATTCCCGCCAACGAGCCGGGCTCGTCCATCATGCCCGGCAAGGTCAACCCGACGCAGTGCGAGGCGGTGACGATGGTGGCGGTGCAGGTCATGGGCAACGACGCTGCCGTCGGCATGGCGGCCTCACAGGGGAACTTCGAGCTGAACGTCTTTATGCCCGTGTGCATCTATAATTTTTTGCAGTCCGTACGGCTGCTGAGCGAGGCCATCGCGTCGTTCAACAAGAACTGCGCCGAGGGCATCCGCGCGAACCGTGAGAAAATGGACGAAAACGTGCGCCGCTCGCTGATGCTCGTCACGGCGCTCAACCCGCACATCGGCTACGAAAACGCCGCGAAGATCGCAAAGAAAGCGTATGCGGAGGGCTTGACGCTGCGCGAGGCCTGCGCCGCGCTCAAGCTCCTGCCGCTTGAAGAATTTGACCGCATCGTCCGTCCGGAACGGATGGTTTGAAAGGAGAACACAAAATGGATTACGCAAAAGAATCTTTAAGACTGCATGGGGAGTGGAAGGGCAAGATCGAGATGGTGACCCGCGTGCCGGTCAGGGCGAAGGATGACCTGTCCCTCGCCTACACCCCCGGCGTGGCGCAGCCGTGCCTTGAAATTCAGAAGGACATCAACAAAAGCTACGAACTCACGCGCCGCTGGAACATGGCGGCGGTCATCACCGACGGCAGCGCCGTCTTGGGCCTTGGCGACATCGGCCCCGAGGCCGGTATGCCCGTCATGGAGGGCAAGTGCGTGCTCTTCAAGGCGTTTGGGGATGTGGACGCCTTCCCCATCTGCGTCAAGACCAAGGACGTGGACGAGTTCGTGGAGACGGTCTACAACATCTCCGGCAGCTTCGGCGGCATCAATCTTGAGGACATCGCTGCGCCGCGCTGCTTCGAGATCGAGCGCAAGCTGAAAGAAAGGTGCGACATTCCCATCTTCCACGATGACCAGCACGGCACCGCCGTCATCACGCTCGCGGGCCTCACGAACGCGCTCAAGGTCGTGGGGAAGAAAAAAGAGGACGTGAAGATCGTGACCTCCGGCGCGGGCGCGGCGGCCATCGCCATCACAAGGCTGCTGCTTTCGGCGGGCTTTCGCGACATTACGATGTGCGACCGCAAGGGCGCGATCTACAAGGGCCGCGAGGGTCTGAACTGGATCAAGACCGAGATGGCCGAGGTCACGAACCTGAGCCGCAAAGCGGGTGCGCTTGTCGATATGCTCGTGGGTGCCGACGTGTTCATCGGCGTGAGCGCGCCGAACACCGTCACGACCGAGATGGTCAAAACAATGAACAAGGACGCCATCATTTTCGCCTGCGCGAACCCGACGCCGGAGATCTTCCCCGACGCGGCGAAGGCGGGTGGCGCGAAGGTCATCTCCACCGGCCGCAGCGATTATCCGAATCAGATCAACAACGTGCTCGCGTTCCCGGGCATCTTCCGCGGTGCGTTCGACGTACGCGCGAGTGACATCAACGAGGAGATGAAGGTCGCGGCAGCGGAGGCGCTGGCGGGCCTTGTCGGTGATGAGCTTAGCGAGGACTACATTATCCCCGCGGCGTTCGATCCGCGCGTCGGCCCCGCAGTGGCGCAGGCCGTGGCCGAGGCTGCGCGCAGGAGCGGCGTAGCGAGGATTTAATAGACGCTGACTGATACAAAAAAAGCCTTGAAACCACACGGTTTCAAGGCTTTTTCTTTTTTGACATCTGCGTTCTATCACTTCTCCAGCGCGGCTCTCAGCTCCTGCGCGGTGTCGGCAAGCTCCGACGCGCCCGCTTCGGTGAGCTGTTCGCGGTCGCGAAAGCCCCAGGTCACCGAGATGCACGGGATGCCCGCGTTTTTCGCCGTTTCAATGTCCACCTCGCTGTCGCCGACGTAGACCGCGCGGGACCGGTCGGCTCCCAGCGCGGCGAGCGCGTCGTTCACCATATCGGGCGCGGGCTTGCGGCGGCGCTGCGCGGACTCGCCCATGACGACGTCGGCAAGCGTACCGAAGTACATGGCGACCAGCGGACGCGCCGCCTCGTCTGGCTTATTGGACACCACGGCAAGACGGAAACCCTCCGCCTTGAGCGACGCCATCAGCTCCGTCACGCCTGCGTAGGGCTTTGTCCTGATCTGACTGTGCGCGGCGTAGTAGGGCTTGTAAAGTGCGAGCGCCTTCGCGACGGCCGTCTCGTCCGCGTCCGCGCCAAGGGCGCGGCGCATCTGCATCTCCGCGCCGTTGCCGACAAAGCGCCGCATCTCCGCGAGCGTCCGTTCGGGGTAGCCGAGCGCGCGCAGCGTGTGGTTCGCCGCGTCGAGAATATCCTCGAGCGTGTCGAGCAGCGTTCCGTCCAGATCGAACAAAACGGTATCAAAGCGTCCGGTCATGCTTCTTCCTCCTCTCTGCCGATGCGCTGCGCGACCTCCTGCGTGAAGCGCGCGGTCGCCGCGCTCGGCGGCACGTCGCGCAGCGTACACATATCGACGGAGCGCGGTGGAATGATGAAATCTGTTTTCAATTCGCGGATCGCACCGCTTTTCAGCTCCGCGCCCACGAACTCCCGCGTCACGCCCGCCACGCCGAAGCCGATGCGGGCGAGATCCACGAGCAGGCTCCGCGCGCCCAGCTCGATCTCCGGCGAGAGGGAAACGCCATGCGCGAGAAAATATTTTTCCAGATACACGCGCGAACTGGCCTTGCGCTCGAGCAGGATCAGCGGCAGCGCCGCGAGCTCCGCCATCGAATAGGCGCGCTCGAAGTCGCAGGAGTAGTCCGCCGCCGCGACGAAGCACGAGTGCGTCGCGAAGCAGGGTACGCAGGAAAGCCCCTCGTCCTCGCCCGGCGACGAGGCGAAGGCCACGTCCACCTTGCCCGAGCGCAGCAGGCCGAGCACCTTGTGGCTGCGCCCGCTGACGATCTGAATGTGGATGTTCGGATACCTCTTGTGGAACGAGTCGAGGTGCGGCAGCAGGAATTGGCTCGTCACCGTGTCACTCGCGCCGATGACCAGCTTGCCCATCTGCAAAGCCCGCGTCTGCGCGAGCTTCTCCTCGCCCGTTTCCAAAAGGCCCATCGCACTGCGGACGTGCTCAAAGAGCATCCGCCCGTCGTCCGTGAGCGTCACGCCGCGCGGCGAGCGGACGAACAGCCGCGTCTGCAAAGCGCTTTCCAGCTGCTTGACGCTTTGGCTCACTGCGGACTGGGAAATGTAAAGGTTCTGCGCCGCGGCGGAAATATTGCCCGTCTCCGCCACCTCGCGGAACACGCGGTACAGCTCCAGCTTTGCCGTCATGGTTTCTCCCTCCTCAGATTTCGCGCCGGCCCTCGATCGCGCGCATGAGCGTCGCGTCGTCGGCAAATTCCAGATGCCCGCCCACGGGGATGCCGTAGGCAAGGCGCGTCACCTTTACGCCGAAGGGGCGCAGAAGCCGCGCGAGGTACATCGCCGTGGCCTCACCCTCGGTGTCGGGATTGGTCGCCATGATGACCTCGTCAATGTTCCCCTTCCCCACGCGCTCGACAAGGGACTTGATCTCCAAATCGTCGGGGCCGACGTGGTTCATCGGGGAGATAACGCCGTGGAGCACGTGATAGCGTCCCGTATATTCGCGTGAGCGCTCGATGGCCGCCACGTCGCGCGCGTCGGCCACGACGCAGATCACGCGCTCGTCGCGCTTGGGCGAGGCGCAGATGGGACACAGTCCCCCGTCCGTCAGATTGCGGCAGACGGGGCAGCAGGTGACCTTTTTCTTGGCCTCCACGATGGCGTCGGCAAACTCCTGTGCCTGCGCGTCCGTAAGGCTGAGCACATGAAAGGCGAGCCGCTGCGCGCCCTTGCCGCCGATGCCCGGCAGCCGCGCGAACTGCTCGACCAGCTTTTCAAGCGCCGCGGGAAAATACTCCATACCGCCTTAACCCTCTCTCAGCGCTTTGATCTTCGCGGGAATGTCCGCGGCCCTGTAGACCGCGCTGCCCGCGACCAGCACGTTCGCGCCCGCGCTCACGCACTCGCCGCGCGTCGCGGTGTCCACGCCGCCGTCCACCTCCAGCTCGCAGCAGGGGTTGACCTCGTCGAGCCACGCGCGCAGCTGCGCGACCTTGGGCATCATGTCGGCCATGAACCTCTGCCCGCCGAAGCCCGGCTCGACCGTCATCACCAGCACGATGTCGCACTCCTTGAGGTACGGCAGCGCCGCCTCAGCGCGGGTGTTGGGCTTCAAAACGACGCCCGCGCGCTTGCCCTTTTCGCGGATCTTGCGCAGCGCGGCGTGGATATTCTCGGGGAAGTCGGCCTCGACGTGGACGGTCACGAGATCCGCGCCCGCGTCGCAGAACTGCTCGACGTAGCGCACCGGCTTTGTGATCATCAGATGTACGTCCAATGGCAGGCCGGTCACGGGCCGGATGGCCTTGACCACGGGGATGCCGATGGAGATGTTGGGGACGAACTCGCCGTCCATGATGTCCACGTGAACGTAGTCGGCGGTGGAGATGGCACGGACATCCCGTTCAAGGTTGGCGAAGTCGGCGGAGAGAATGGAGGGTGCGATCTTGATCTGCATGGCGTAAAGCCTCCTGTATCACAACATATCGCGTTCATTGTAGCAAAAGCCGCGGCTAAAATCAATCGAAAAATAAAAATGTAAAAGATACTTGACATTTTGGCGTGTGCGTGCTATGCTCACAAATGTAAAGCGGGCTTGACTTTTTGGAAAACGGAGCACGGCATGAAGAACATCATCGAACAAAAGCGGCGCGAGCGCGGCCTGACGCAGCAGCAGCTTGCCGCGGCGCTGGGTGTTTCGCGTCAGACCATCATCTCGCTCGAGGGCGGCAAGTACAATCCGTCGATCCTGCTCGCGCACAGCATCGCGCGGCTTTTCGGCGCGCGGATCGAGGAGATTTTCATTTTTGAGGAGGAAAAAGCATGAAACCGAACGAACAGCGAAAAGCCGTGAAGAAGCAGAAAATCTTCGGCATTTTGTGGCTCAGCGTCGGCGCGGCGGTCTTTCTTGCGGGGCTGCTGCTGGGGAACGGCAGGGGCGGCGACTATGTCAGCGGCATCGGCGGCGGAGTGATGGCTGCCGGTCTTGTGCGGCTGCTGCGGGTACGCCGCCTCAGCCATGACCCGGGCTGCGCGGAGGAATACGAGGCGTCGCTCACGGACGAGCGCACAGCCTACGTGGCGAACAAGGCTCGGAGCATGACGTTCTTCGTCAGCATCTATGCCCAGCTCATCGCGGGGCTTCTGGCGCTGTGGATGTTCGATCAGCCTCGCGTCGGACAGGCGCTCGTCGGCCTGACCTCCTTGCAGGGCTTTTTGTACGCGGGGCTGTACTGGTACTACAACAGGAAGTACTGATCGACGGAAAGCACAAATAGAACGCAGCCGATTTGTTCACCTTTCACAGCAAAGTTCTTAAAAAAGTATTAAACGGAAAGTGCGGCGCTTGTCAACGCCGCGCTTTTGTGCTATGGTATGGTGTGGTTTGATTTTCCGAAAAAGAGCATAAATTAAGAGAAAAGAGGAAGCTTTTCCATGACTGACACCCCCAAGAAGCGGTGGGGCGACCGCAAGGACGCCCGCTGGATCCGTGACATGGACTCGCTCCATGTCATTCTGCCGCACCTGATGAACCACCGCACGGACGCCGAGGTCTACGTCAACATGGAGTTTGACGTGACGGAGGTGCTGCGCTACATCGAAAAGAAGAACGAGGGCGAGGAGGAATACCGCACGACGCTGTTCCACTGCGTCCTCATGGCTGTGGCCAAGACGGTCTATTTCCGCCCGCAGCTCAACTGCTTCATCTCCGGCCGGCGCTTTTATCAGCGCGACGAGATCTCGCTCGGCTTCGTGGCGAAAAAGCGCTTCGAGGATCACAGCGAGGAGTCGCTGATGGTCATTCCCGCGCCGGAGGACTGGACGCTCACCGCGGTGACACAGCGGGTCGTCGGCAAGGTCCACAAGGCGAGGACGGAGAAAAGCGACGGTGTGAACGGCGCGATGGACGCGCTGAAAAATCTGCCGCGTCCGCTGCTGGCCCTCATCGTGTGGATCGTCAAGACGCTGGACTTCTACGGCAAGGTGCCGGACTTCCTGCGGCAGGACGACCCCAACTTCGCCACCGTGTTCCTCACGAACCTCGGCAGCATCAAATGTCCGAGCGTGTACCACCATCTCAACAACTACGGCTCAAGCTCCATCATGGCGGCCATCGGCACCATCCGCAAGGACGAGAAGATCGCGCACGACGGCAGCCGCGAGGTGCGCGATGTGGTGGACATCGGCTTTACGCTCGACGAGCGCATCGCGGACGGGTTCTATTTCGCCCGCTCGCTCAAGATCATGCAGTATCTGTTCGCACACCCGGAGCTGCTTGAGCTCCCGCTGAATCAGGAGGTAGACTATGAGTGAGATCATCGCAAGGACGCCGTGGGCGGGCCACACCGGCGACGTGCCGCTGCACCTCGACTACTTCAGTGGCTCGATGTTCGAGGCGCTGGAGCTGATCGCGAAGAAGTATCCCCGCAACGTCGCGTTCGACTTCATGGGGCGCTCCACGACCTATCCGCGCATGATCGAGGAGATCAAGCGGTGCGCCCGCTCGCTCAAGACCATCGGCGTGCGCGCGGGCGACAAGGTGACCATCGCCATGCCCAACTGCCCGCAGGCCATCTATATGTTCTACGCGGTGAACCTTGTCGGCGGCATCGCGAACATGATCCACCCGCTCTCGGCGGAAAAGGAGATCGAATTTTACCTCAACGAGTCCGAGAGCGTAACGGCCATCACGCTCGATCAGTTCTACAATAAGTTTGAAAATATCCGCCAGAACACAAGCGTCGTCAACATCATCATCGCGAGCGTCAAGGACGAGCTGAGCAAGCCCGTGCGCGCGGGCTATATGCTCACCGAGGGACGCAGGATCGCAAAAATTCCGAAGGACGCGCCCGTGATCCGCTGGAGGGAATTCATGAACATGGGAAAGTCCTGCTTCTGGAACTATTCCGTCAAGCGCACGGGCGACGACCCAGCCGTGATCCTCTATTCCGGCGGCACGACCGGCACGACCAAGGGCATCGTGCTGACGAACAGAAACTTCAACGCGCTCGGCGCGCAGGTCATCGCGGCGAACCCGATGTTCAACCCCGGCGACAAAATGCTCGCCGCCATGCCGCTCTTCCACGGCTTCGGGCTGGGTGTGTGCATTCATACGATGCTCTCGCAGGGCGGGCGGTGCATCCTCGTACCGCGTTTCACCGCCAAGAGCTATGCCAAGCTCATCACTAAGTACCGCTGCAACTTCATCGCGGGCGTGCCCACGCTCTACGAGGCGCTGCTGCGCCTGCCGAGCATGGAGGGTGCGAATCTGCGCTCGCTCAAGGGCGTGTTCTCCGGCGGCGACAGTCTGAGCGTCGAACTGAAAAAGAAGCTCGACAAATTCCTCTACGCCCACGGCGCGCCCGTACAGGTGCGCGAGGGCTACGGCACGACCGAAACGGTCACGGCCTGCTGCCTGACGCCGCCGCATATGTTCAAAGAGGGCAGCATCGGCGTGCCCTTCCCCGACACCTACATCAAGATCGTTGAGCCGGACACCGACCGCGAGCTGCCCTACGGTGAGGAGGGCGAGATCCTGCTCGCCGGCCCGACGGTGATGAAGGAATACATGAATCACCCCGACGAGACGTCGCAGACGCTCCGCCGCCACACCGACGGGCTGACGTGGGTCTACACCGGCGACCTCGGCACGATGGATGCGGAGGGCTTCGTCTACTTCCGCGGGCGGGCCAAGCGCATGATCGTCTCGTCGGGCTACAACGTCTATCCGGGGCAGATCGAGAATATCCTTGACGCGAACGAGATGGTGCAGATGAGCTGCGTGATCGGCATTCCCGACGCCTATCGGATGCAGAAGGTCAAGGCCTTCGTCAAGCTCGCCGCCGGCGTACCCGCCAACGACGCGACGCGGCAGGCACTTTTAAGCTACTGCTCCAAGCATATCGCGAAGTATGCCATGCCCTGCGATGTCGAGTTCCGCGATGAGCTGCCGAAAACGCTCGTCGGCAAGGTCGCTTACCGTGTGCTCGAAGAGGAGGAGCAGGCGCGGAGCCTGCCGCAGTGACACAAAAGTAGATCGGCCCGCGGCCCGCGGGCAGGCATGGGAGGGAGCGGAATGAATAAGCAGCTCAAAGAGCAGATGCTTCTCATATTTTTCGGCGTGGCGCTTTTCGCGGCGCTGACCAATCTAAGCGGCGTAGCCGGCTTTCTCGGCGGCCTTGCGGGGATACTGTCGCCCGTATTTTCGGGACTGCTGCTCGCGTTCGTACTGAGCGTGCCGATGCTCGGCATCGCGCAGCGGATCGCCGCGCATTTCCCGAGGATGAAGGAAAAGACGGCGGACGCCGTCAGCCTGCTGCTGACAATGGCCTGCGTCATTGTGCTGGTGTTCCTGCTGAGCGTGCTGGCGGTTCCGCAGCTGGCCGCGTCGGTCAAGAGCATCGCCGCGCTCGTGAAGGAAAACTGGCCCGACTGGGTCGCGCTGCTGAACAGCTACGGCGTGGATACCACGGAGCTGACCGCGCTTGTCTCGTCGTTCGACTGGAAAACAGCGGTGGAGAAGCTCTTCACCGGTGCGGGAGCGCTGCTCGGCTCAGTCGTCGATCTCGCAAGCTCGACCGTTTCGGTCACGGTGAACGCCGTGTTTGCGGTCGTGATCATGTTTTACGTTCTGCTGGGCCGGCGCGAGCTCGGCAGGCAGAGCCGCAGCTTTCTGTACGCCTACTGCAGGAAGGCGACAGCCGACCGCATCTGCCGCATCGCAAAGCTGACGCACGACACCTACGCAAAGTTCTTTTCCGGTCAGTGCATCGAGGTCCTGATCCTCGGTACGCTGATCTTCCTCGCCTTCTCCGCCTTCCGTATCCCCTATGCGGCGCTGACTGCGGCGCTGACCGCGGCGTTCGCGTTCATTCCCTATATCGGCGCGTTCGCCTCCTGCCTGATCGGTGTGCTGCTCACGCTGCTGGCCGCGCCGGAGAAAGCGATTCTGTGCTTTCTCGTCTATCAGGCGGTGCAGTTCATTGAGAACCAGTTCATCTACCCGCACGTCGTCGGCGGCAGCGTGGGCCTCTCCCCGCTCTGGACGCTGCTGGCCGCGCTGCTGGGCGGAAATCTTTTCGGCATCATCGGCATCGTGTTCTTCATTCCGCTGGCTGCGGTGATCTCGCAGCTTCTGCACGGGGACATCGAGTGTCGGCTCGCCGGGCGCGAGGGAGGGGAGCGGTAAAGCTCCGCTGAGAAAAGCCGGGCGAAGCTCTCAAGGCGAGCCTTGCGTATATCTGCCGTATAAAAATAAATGCCGCGACGCTGTCGCGGCATTTATTTTTCGGCTTTGCTTCGCTCCGCCTC
>CAVKBJ010000120.1:0-7666 GCA_963654505.1 Lachnospiraceae bacterium | reverse complement strand
TGAAACCCCTGATACGCAAGGCTCAGTCCTCGGTCTCCCAGTTGTGGTAGGTGTTCTGCACGTCCTCGTTGTCCTCGAGCATATCGAGCAGCTTTTCCATGTTCTTCACGTCCTCGTCGCTCGTGAGCTTGACGTAGGTCTGCGGGACAAGGCTGATGTCGGCGCTGAGGAAAGTATAGCCCTTGGCCTCGAGCGCGGCGATCACGTCGTTGAAGGCGTCGGGGTCGGTGGTGATCTCAAACACCGGGCCGTCGGCGGTGAAGTCGGCCGCGCCGGCTTCGAGCGCGTCCATCATCACGGCGTCCTCGTCGTAGTCGCCGTCCTCATTGTCGATGACGATGACACCCTTGCGGTCGAACGACCAGCTCACGCAGCCCTGCGCGCCCATGCCCTTGCCGAACTTGTCGAAATAATGGCGGACCTCCGGCGCGGTGCGCTGGCGGTTATCGGTCAGCGCCTCAACAATGACGGCCACGCCGCCGGGACCGTAGCCCTCGTAGGTGACGGACTCGTAGTTGTCGGTGTTTCCGGAGCCGAGCGCCTTGTCGATGGTGCGCTTGATGTTGTCGTTGGGCATATTGTTGGCCTTGGCCTTGGCGATGACGGTGGCGAGGCGGGAGTTATTCGCCGGGTCGCCGCTGCCGCCCTGCTTGACGGCGACGATGATCTCCTTGGCGATCTTGGTGAACGCTGCGCTGCGCTTGGCGTCCGCCGCGCCCTTGGTTTTTTGGATATTGTGCCATTTGGAATGTCCGGACATAGTTGATCTTCTCCTTACAGATAGTATTGAATGGCGTCGTGATGCGACGCGGAGAGTACGACCTCAAGCTGAGGAAAAGCGTTTTCCAGATACGCGCGGACAGCCTCGCACACGACGTTCTCAGTCGGATAGTGCCCTGCGTCGATGAGGTTCAGACCGTGGGTATCGAGGAAATCGTTGTAGCGCAGGTCGGCAGTGACAAAAGTGTCGCAGCCGAGCGCGAGGGCCTGCGGGATGTAATCGCGGCACGCGCCGCCGCCGACCGCCACGCGGCGCACCGGCTTTCCGCCGTCGCGGAACCGCAGACCGCTGCCTCTTAGTGATTTTACCACAGTATGCAGGAACTGTTCAAGAGGAATTTCGCAGGGAAGCGCGCCGATGCGGCCAATTTTTTCCTCGTTGAGCGGGGAAAGGTCAGAAAGCCCCAGCGCGCGGGCAAGGCAGTCGTTCACGCCGCCGTCCGCCGCGTCAAGATTCGTGTGCATACAGCACGCGGCAAGGCCGTGTTGCACGAGATAGCGCAGGAGCCGCCCCCGCGCGTCGTCCGCGCGGAGCGTCTGCACCTCGTGCCACGCGCAGTTCATCACCGGATGGTGCGAGACGATCATCTGCGCGCCGACGGAGACGGCCTCCTCCGCGACCTCCTGCGTGACGTCCAGCGCGACAAGGAGCTTCCCGACCTCCTGCGCCGGGTCGCCGACGAGCAGGCCCACGTTGTCCCACTCCGCCGCAAGCTCGCGCGGTGCCCAGTCGTACAATCTGCGTTCAATGTCAAGTGCCGTTGTCATGCTCCCACTTCCCTTTCTTTGTTTCCAGCGCATCCGCGAGCGCGGCGAAGCCGTCCGCCTCCCCGCTGCCCGAGCGCCGCAGGCCTTCGGCGCGGCGGCGCAGACGCAATATCTGATGGGCGAGATAGTCCCCGTAGAGCGCCTCGCGTTCGAGCGCAAGGCCGCCATAGAGCTGCTCCGCGCTGAGCGTAAAGCGCTCCCCCGCCGTGACGGTCATCACAACGTAGAGCTTGCCTTTGTCGCGCACGAGATGCTCACGCGCGACGGCATAGCCGTTCTCGCAGAGCCAGAGCCGCAGCTCCTCGAGCTTCGTCTGCGGCTGGAGCAGCATCGTGTGCCGCCCGTCACGCGTCCACGGTGCGGCGGCGAGAATGTCCCGAATGGTCTCGCCGCCCATGCCAGCAATGAGGACGGTGCCGCACTCGGTCGGCGCGATGGCGTCGAGACCCGCGCAGAGACGGAAGTCGATGCCGGTAACGCCGTACTCCTCTGCCGTGCGGCGCGCGTGGTCAAGCGGCTCGCGCCCGATGTCGGACGCGATGGCGCGGTCGATCGCGCCCTTCTGCCGCAGATAGGCCGGTATGTAGCCGTGGTCGGTGCCGACGTCCGCGAGCACGGTTCCACGCGGCACAAGCGACGCGAGCAACGCGAGCCGCGGTCGGAGCGATAATTCCCTTGTCACGGCTCTCGCCTCCTTTGCAGCAGAAAAAGGCGCATACGAGCGTATGCGCCCTTCGGTCTGTTTTCTTATTCCTCGGCGGGCTTGTTCGCTTCCTCGTTCACGAGCGCGAGCAGCTTTTCCGTGTCCACGCCATGCACGGCGCAGGCCTCCTCGACGGTCTCGCCGCGGGACGCGGGGCAACCAAGGCAGTGCATTCCGATACCAAAGAAAATCGGCGCGGTCTGCGGGGCGACGTCAAGAATATCACCAATGATGGTGTCCTTCGTGATCTCAACCATTTTGAAATACCTCCAAAAAAGAATGCTGAGAATAGTTTACCCCATTTTCCGCGTTTTTTCAATAGGAAAAAATGCAAATGCGGACACAGAAAAGCGACCGTCCGCAGACGGTCGCTTTCGGAAAGTCAAAACAATGACTCAGCCCTGCTCCTTCATCTTGGCGAAGCAGTCGCTGCAATAGACGGGACGATCGGTCTTGGGCTCGAAGGGAACCTTCGCCTCGCCGCCGCAGGCAGCGCAGACAGCGGTAAAGTACTCACGGGGACCACGGGCGGCGTTCTTGCGAGCGTCGCGGCAGGCCTTGCAGCGCTGGGGCTCGTTCTGGAAGCCGCGCTCCGCGTAGAACTCCTGCTCACCGGCGGTGAACACGAACTCGTTGCCGCACTCTTTGCAAACTAAAGTCTTGTCTTCGTACATGATTTTACCCTCTCTTTGAAATAAAGAAAAATATATGCGTTCAGCGTTTGCTGATATCGCCGGATGAAAGCTGCCGTGCCGCCTTGCGTCGGACGCGCTGCACGGCGTTGTCCACAGACTTTGGGGACTTCCCTACCGCCTGAGCGATCTCATGGCAGGAAAGGCCGTCTAAATACAACCCTAAGATCTTCGCCTCGAACTTGGACAACTGCTTTCGGGTGCTCTCGAGCGCCTCAGCCGCACGGTCGCGGTCAATGATCAGCTCCTCCGGGTCGGGGGAGGCGCGCAGAGTGCCGAACGCGTAGGAATTGCCATCAAAGAAAGGGGTATCCAAGGGAACGGACTGGTTGAGCGGTGTATGCTTGTCGCGCGAGGCCGCGCGAAGGGCGGAAAAGAGGCGGTTGCGGATACACACTTCGGCAAAGGTTCGAAAGGACGCAGCCTTAGCGCTGTCGTACTCCCGAATGGCCCGAATGAGACCGAGCATCCCCTCCTGGATCAGATCCTCGCTGTCGCCGCCCGCCAAAAAGAGTGGACGCGCGCAGGAGCGAACCAAACCGTAATAGCGTCGGACAAGCTCCTCCTCCGCCTCGCGGCTGCCGTCGGCAGCGCGCAGACAAAGCGCCTCGTCCGATGGCTCATGCAGGATATTTCTATCCCTTACCACATTTTCCATACCGCATTATACCCGTGTGTAATACCTTTTGTCAAGTATTTACGAAAATAAACTGAAAAAAAGATAAAATTATAGCGCTTTGATAGCTTTCACCAGCCGCTCCGCGACCAATCGCGCGACGTTTTCGGTCTTGGCTTCGACCATCACGCGGATGAGCGCCTCGGTGCCCGAGGGGCGCACCAGAATGCGGCCCTCGCCGCGCAGGAATTTCTCCTCCTCCGCAACGGCGGCTTCGAGCGCGGGGCTTGCCATGATGGCCTCCTTCACGCCGCGGTCATGGCTGACGGCGACGTTCAGAAGCACCTGCGGGTACTGCGGGCAGTCAGCGGTGAGAACGGACGCGCTCTTTCCCGAGAGCGCGAGAATCTGCAGGAATTGCAGCGCGGAGAGCTGCCCGTCGCCGGTGGTGGCATAGTCGGTGAAGATCATGTGGCCCGACTGCTCGCCGCCGAGCTTATAGCCGCACTCGTTCATCTTTTCGAGCACGTTGCGGTCGCCGACATTGGTGCAGACGAGGTCGATGCCATTTTTCTTACAGAACTCGTGCAGGCCGAGGTTCGACATGACGGTGGCGACGATGGTGTTGCCGGTGAGCCTTCCGCCGCGCTTCATGTGCGCGCCGCAGACGGCCATGATCTTGTCGCCGTCGATCTCGCGGCCCAGCTCATCGACCATCAGGCAGCGGTCGGCGTCGCCGTCGAACGCAACGCCCACGTCATACTTCCCCGCCACGACGCGCTGGGCAAGGCTCTCCAGGTGCGTGGAGCCGCAGCGGTCGTTGATGTTCGTGCCGTTCGGCTCGCGGTGGATGAAGTCGGCGTAGCACTTGAAGCGGCCGAACAGCTCGGGCGCGGTGGCGCTCGCCGCGCCGTTGGCGCAGTCCACCAGCACGCGCAGGCCGGAGAGGTCGGAGTCGATGGTGGTCGTGAGGTGGTGGATGTATTCCAGCTTGCTCTGCTTCAAGCCGTGGTGCAGCACGCCGATGTCCCCGCGCGCGGCGACGGGGATACGCTCGCCGGAGAGAATTTTTTCCTCGATCTTCGCCTCCGTCGCGTCGGGCAGCTTGTAGCCCTGCCCGTTAAAGACCTTGATGCCGTTGTGCTCGAAGGGGTTGTGGCTCGCGGAGATGACGATGCCCGCGTCCGCGCCCTTTAAGACGGTCAGGTACGCGACCGCCGGCGTGGGCAGCACGCCGAAGGGCATCACATCGCCCCCAACGGAGCAGATGCCGCATATAAGCGCGGATTCGAGCATATCGGAGGAAATGCGCGTGTCCTTGCCGATGGTGATGAGGGGCGCTCTCCCCTTTTCCTCTTTCAAAACGGCGGCGATGGCTTGACCGGTGTGGAACGCCAGCTCCACGGTCAGATTTTCACCCACGACGCCGCGGATACCGTCGGTACCAAAAAGCTTACCCATAATGCAGAAATCTCCTTACAAAAATCAGTTGATGCTCAGCTGCTCCGGCACGTCCGCCATAGACGCGGGAACGCTCAGACCAAGGTGCGCGTATGCCTTGCGCGTCACGCAGCGGCCGCGCGGCGTGCGCGTGAGGAAGCCGAGCTGCATGAGGTACGGCTCGTACACATCCTCAAGCGTGACGGACTCCTCGCCGATGGTCGCGGCGAGCGTGTCGAGCCCGACGGGGCCGCCGCCGTAATTTTCGATGATGGCGTGCAGCATCCTGTGGTCGATGGGATCGAGGCCGAGCCAGTCGATCTCCAAGGCTTTCAGCGCCTCGTCCGCCACCTCGCGCGTGATGACACCGTCCGCCCGCACCTCGGCAAAGTCGCGCACGCGGCGGAGCATACGGTTGGCGATGCGCGGCGTGCCGCGCGAACGGCGCGCGATCTCCATCGCGCCCGCAGGATCGATGGACACGTTCAAAATGCCCGCCGAGCGCGTGACGATTTTGGAAAGCTCCTCGGGCGTATAAAGCTCCAGCCGGAGCGTGACGCCGAATCGGTCGCGCAGCGGCGCGGAGAGCTGACCTGCGCGGGTAGTCGCGCCGATGAGCGTGAAGTGCGGCAGGTCGAGCCGGATGGAGTTCGCGCTCGGTCCCTTGCCGATGATGATGTCGATGGCGTAATCCTCCATCGCGGGATAGAGGATCTCCTCCACCGCGCGGTTGAGGCGGTGGATCTCATCGACGAAGAGAATGTCGTTCTCGCTCAAGTTCGTCAGCAGCGCGGCGAGGTCGCCCGCCTTTTCGATGGCGGGACCGGAGGTGATGCGGATATTGACGCCCATCTCGGCGGCGATGATGCCCGCGAGCGTCGTTTTGCCCAGGCCCGGAGGGCCGTGGAGCAGAACGTGGTCGAGCGACTCGCTGCGCCGCTTTGCGGCCTCGATGAAAACGGCAAGGTTGCCCTTGGCCTTCTCCTGCCCGATGTAGTCGCGGAGCGTTTTCGGTCGCAGGGAACCCTCCTGCGCGTCCTCGCTCAGGAAGGTCTTGGCCACGATCGGCTCTTCATAAATATCGGTTCCAAAATCAATGCTCACAGATTCACTTCCCTTTTTCCCGTCCGGCGGGAAAGCGCTCAATACACAAGCACAAAATAGATCACATACAGCCAGCTCAAAAGGCCGTGTATAATTGCCCAGCCCACGCTGTTCCACGTCGTATAAGAGATGACCATGGCAAGGCAGGTGCCGAAAGTGATACCGTTTTTTGCTGCTTTTTTGGTATTATCGTTCATCATATTCTCCCTTTATTTTACCATACGCTTCAGGCTCTGGCGGACGATCTCCTCGAGCGGCAGGTTTTCCACGTCGATGCCGCGCAGCGCGGCGGAAATGTCCTGCTGCGTGTAGCCGAGCACGGCGAGCGCGGCCGCGGCCTCCGCCGCCTTGCCGCCGATGCCGGCTGGCGCACCGCCGGCGGCGGGCAGGGAAAGCTCCTGCGTTTCCCTGGCGATCTTGTCCTTGAGCTCCAGGATGATGCGCTGGGCGAGCTTCTTGCCCACGCCCGGGGCGGCGGTCAGCGCCTTTTCGTCGCCCGTAACGACCGCCATCGTGAGGGTCTCCGGCGTGCCGACTGAAAGAATCGCGAGCGCCGCCTTCGGTCCCACGCCGGAAACGCCGATGAGCAGCTTGAAGCTGTTCAATTCCTGCTCCGTGGCAAAGCCGTAAAGCTCGAAAATGCCGTCGCCGACGTTCAAATAGGTGTAAAGGCGCTTCGCTTCACCTTTCTTGAGTTGACTGATGGTGTGGTTCGTAGTGCGGCAGGCGTAGCCTACGCCGCCGCAGTCGATGACCGCAAGGTAGGGTTCGATGTGCGCGACCTTGCCCTCGACGTAATAGAACATGGAGTCCCCTCCTTTATACCGTTTGCTTGACGCCGCTCTGCGTGCGCGCGAGCAGCGAGGTCGCGCTGCGCGCGTGGCAGATGGCGATGGCAAGCGCGTCCGCCGCGTCGTCCGGACGGGGTACGGCGCGGAGCTTCAAAAGCCGCCTGACCATGTCCATCACCTGCCGCTTTTCAGCGAGACCGTAGCCGACGACCGCCTGCTTGACCTGCATGGGCGTGTACTCATAGAGCGGCACGCCGCTTTTCGCCGCGGTGCAGAGAATGATGCCGCGCGCGTGCGCGACGGCGATGCCGGTCGTGATGTTGTTGGAGAAGAACAGTTCCTCGATCGCGATGGCCTCCGGCCTGAGCTGCGCGATCAGCTCCTCCATGTCACGCTCAAGCTGCACGAGACGGGACGCGAGCGGAAGTCCCGCCGGCGTGGTGACCGCGCCGTATTGGAGCATCTGCGTCCAACCGGCCTCCGCCTCGATCAGCCCGAAGCCGACGATGGCAAGTCCCGGGTCGATGCCGAGTATCCGCATGACGCCCCTCCCCTTCGCAAACTGCCACAGAATATCATGTTAGTGCTATTGTATCAAACATTCGTTCAAAACGCAAGTCCTTGCGAAACGGCTTTTTACTATCGAAGAAAGACCTGCTAAGAAAAGTCAAGTAGAAATTTCAAGGTGATGTGGTTCGCAAAAATGTCGCATCAAACCAGGCCGCTTCGCGTCCCAAAAATGAAACGGCGGCCAGCCAATGTTGTATGGTGA
>CAVKBJ010000119.1:0-14147 GCA_963654505.1 Lachnospiraceae bacterium | reverse complement strand
CTGGTCGGCGAGCACGCCGCCCGCCGCGCCCGCGATCGCTTTGATAAGTCCCATAATAAAGCTCCCTTCTGTTTCCTTTCGCCGGTTTTGCAGCTGCTCAAAGATAATTACAGTTTATCAGAGAACGGGCAAAAAGGCAACGGTCATTTGCACGCAGGTCACAGGTGAAAATAATTTTTTATTATGTCTACTTGTAAAGCGCGGGCGGTTTCTGTATAATGGTGTCGAAAATTTTTTCGATGCAGGGAGGCTGCCATGAAAATCAGAGCTTTCTTCTTTGCCCTTGCGCTCACGCTGGCGCTGAGCACCGCCGCGCTCGCCGCGGACTACACCGACGTTCCCGCCGACTCCTGGGCGCGGGAGAGCGTCGATAAGGCGGCGGAGTACGGCTTGATGAACGGCGTGGGCGAGGGGCGCTTCGGCCTCGGCGAGACCGTCTCGCGCGAGCAGTTCATCACCGTTTTAGTGCGGATGTTCGGCTGGGAGAGCGTTGACGGCGAGGATGCCGCCATCGACATTGCGGAGTCCTGGGCGCGCGGGTATATCAACACCGCCGCGGCCAACGGGGTCATCGACACCGGCGGGAAATTCCGCCCGCAGGACGCCGTCACGCGCCGCGAGATGGCGGTGATGCTCGTGCGCGCGCTCGGTCTCGGCGAGCTGGCCAAGGCCGACGCGAACGCGGAGCTGCCCTTCACCGACGTGACGGCCCAACGCGGCTACATCGCCATCGCCTACGAGACCGGCATGACGACCGGCGTGACCGAGACGAGCTTCGAGCCGGACGGCACCGCCACGCGCGAGCAGGCCGCCGCCATGCTCGTGCGCGTCTACGAGAAGTACAACGCGCCGACGACGTGGAAGCACGCCTTCTACGCGCTCTCGTCCTATTCGCAGATCGAGGAGGCCAAGGAGTTCGACGCGGTCAGCTTCGGCTGGAGCCACATGACCTACACCGCCGAGGGCGGCGTGAAGCTCTCGACGGTGAACGACGACAGCTCGGGGTTCTACATTCCCTCCGGCTATGCCGACGTCGTTCCCGCGCTGCGGGAGGCGGGCGTGGAGCTCAAGCTCAACGTGTTCATGTCCGGCAGCAGTCTGCGCGAGATGCTCAACGACGGGCGCGCGCCGATGGTCGCCGTCGGGGAGATCATGGCGGAGCTTGAGCGCGTGTATCCCGACCTCGGCTACAATCCCTACAGCGGCGTGACCATCGACTTTGAGGGCCTGCGCGCGGCGGACACGGAGAAGTTCAACGCCTTTATCGACGAGCTTTCCACGCTGCTCCACGAGCGGGGCAGGACGCTCTACGTTGCCGTCATGCCCGCCGTTTACGACGACGCCTATTACGACGGCTACGACTTCAAGACGCTCGGCGCGCTCTGCGACCGCGTGATCCTCATGGCGCACGACTATGCGGCGAGCGATCTTACCGGCTTTTTGAATTCCAGCTACTACCGCAACCATCCCTGCGCGCCGCTCTACAAGGTCTACTACGCCGTGCGCACAGCGGCGGCGGAGATGGACGATCCCTCGAAGCTCACGCTTGCTGTCAGCATGGACGCCCGCGCGTGGCAGACGGACGCGGACGGTCTGCTCACCGCCGCGCGCTCCACGCACCCGCTACAGACCACGGTGTACAAGCGCCTTTGTCAGAGCGGCACCGTGATGGGCTGGTCCGACACGGCCCGCAGCCCGTGGTGTACCTACGCCACCGAGAGCGGGCAGCACATCTTCCTGTGGTATGAGGACGCGCGCAGCACGGCCGAAAAGCTCTCCTGCGCGAAGCTCGTGGGCGTGACGTCAGTTTCCGTGTGGCGGCTGGGGCTTATTCCCGACTATCCCGACGAGGGCCTGCACTACGACGTGATGAGCGTGCTGTAAAAAAGTGCAAAAGCACAAAAAAAGGAGAGCTGCGACGGCAGCTCTCCTTTTTTGATGTAAGGTAATTCCTTAGAAAATGCCCTGGCACATCATGGCATCGGCGACCTTCTGGAAGCCGGCGATGTTGGCGCCCGCGACCAGGTCGTAGCCCAGGCCGTAGCGCTCGGCGGCCTCGACGGAGGCGTTGTAGATGTTGGTCATGATCTGATGCATCTTGGCATCGACTTCCTCAGCAGTCCAATACAGACGCTCGGCGTTCTGAGCCATTTCGAGCTCGGAGACGGAGACGCCGCAGGCGTTGACGGCCTTGGAGGGAGCCACGACCATGTGCTTCTGGCCCTTGAGGAACTCGAGAGCGTCGTTGGTGGTGGGCATATTGGCGACCTCGATGTAGTACTTCACACCGGACTCGGCGATCTTCTTGGCCCACTCCATGTTGACGTCGTTCTGAGTGGCGGCGGGCATATAGATGTCCACGTCCTCGACGCCCCAGCACTTCTTGCCGGCGACGAACTCGCAGCCGTACTTGTCGGCATAGGGCTTGCAGTGCATGGGATCCTTGGCGCGCATCTCAAGGATGAAGTCGAGCTTCTCACCGGAAACGCCGTCGGGATCATGGATGTAGCCGTCGGGACCGGCGAAATAGGTGACCTTCGCGCCGAGCTCGGAAGCCTTCTTCATGATGCCCCAGCCCACGTTGCCGTAGCCGGACATGGCGATGCGCTGGCCCGCGATGTCAAGACCGTCGTGCTTGAGGACCTCGCACAGATAATAGACAGCGCCGAAGCCGGTCGCCTCGGGACGGAGGATGGAGCCGCCGGTCTTGATGTCCTTGCCGGAGATGGCGCCGAATTCAGCGCCGCCGACGATGCGGCGATACTGGCCGTACAGGTAGCCCATTTCGCGGCCGCCGCAGCCGAGGTCACCGGCGGGGCAGTCGAGATCCTGACCGATGTGACGATACATCTCGGTCATGAAAGCCTGGCAGAAGCGCATGACTTCGCCGTCGCTCTTGCCGCGGGGATCGAAGTCGGAGCCGCCCTTGGCGCCGCCGATGGGCAGGCAGGTCAGAGCGTCTTTATAAACCTGCTCGAAGCCGAGGAACTTGATGATGGAGAGGTTGACGGAGGGGTCAAAGCGAAGGCCGCCCTTGAAGGGGCCAAGCGCCGCGTTGTACTGAACGCGGTAGCCGCGGTTGACGTGATATTTGAGCTGATCGTCCATCCAAACGACGCGGAACTCCACGGTGCGCTCGGGCTCGACCATACGCTCGAGCAGGCAGGCAGCCTCATACTCGGGGTGGGCGTTGATGACGGGCTCAAGGGAGGAAAGGACTTCCTCGACGGTCTGAAGGAACTCGGGCTCGTTCGCGTTCTTGGCCTTGGTCTCGGCAAGAACTCTTTCGATATAAGCGTTCATGATAAATAGCCTCCTCTAAATTTACTCGTTGAGAGTATTTCGATGGTGCTTCCATCTTGCTGTTAGACTATCACAAACGAATTTTTTTCTCAAGGGGGTACGGGCAAAATCAGACCGTTCTGCTGTGAGAAAATTTCCCTCACTTTTTGTGCAAGGCGCAGAAAGTGAGGGAAAAAAGTTTCATATTTTTGATAATACCTATTAAAAATCCTGCAATTATTCCTTCATGTCATGTTTAACATTTGCATTTTTTCTGTCATGCTGCTGTGATGCATGACGAAAGGCGATGGAATATATCCATCGCCTTCGTGTATATTCTCGCCGTTTATGCACCCGCTCCGTCGAGCGGCTGCGCGGCCTGCGAGGCGGTGTCGCTCAGAAGCTCGACGCCGCTCGCCACGATCCAAAGCTCGGTGACGTGCCCGTCCTGATAGTACACGCGCACACGGTCGCCAACATTGAGCAGCGGGGCATAGGCGACCTCCGCCGCGCTCATGCGGACGGAGAAGCTATCCTCGCCCGCGAAGCGCAGGAAGTAGACGCTGCTGCCGTCCACGACCGCGCTGCGGATCTCCGCGATCGTTCCGTCAACGGAGCGAAGCTCCGTCTCCTGCGGCTGGTCGATGCCGGTCTGCTCGTCGGTGATGAGATCGTTCTGACGGAGCATCCTGCGGTAATTCGACTCGCACTCGGCAACGGTCGTGCCGGTGGCGACGATCTGATACTGGCTGACGTTGACCATCGCGTACATCTTCACCAGCTCGCTCGCGTCCTTGAGCGCCATGAAGTAGGTCGGCTGGCCGGCGACGTTCAGGAGCAGCGGGAAGGTCGCGTTGTAGCGCAGGTTCTGCACCTGACCCTCGGCGCTGCCCATCGCGCTGTACTCGGTCGCGCCGGCGCAGAGATAGTATTTTGTCTCCTTCGTGCGCTGGTTGGAGAGCAGAAAGCCGACGTTGCTCGCGTCGCCGCCGACGCTGGTGACGCCGGTGTAGAGGTACACGTCGTCGCCCTCGGCGATGTAGTTGTAGCCCTCTGTGGTCACGGTGACGTCGCGCTGGCCGAGGATGGAGTTGAGAAAGCCGTTGTGGTACATTCCGTAGTAATCGTACTGCTCAATGATGAGCTCGGCGGAGTAGACGTGATCGACCCACTCGGGCGGCTCGGCCATGTACTCGCTCTCGCCGGTGACCGCGTTGACGAGCACCGCGCCGTTGTTGTCCGTGCCGCCGAAAAGACCGATGGTCTTTTCCTTCCTGGCGCAGACCCAGTAGGGCGTGCCGTCCTCGTCGATCTCGAAGACCGGCTCCTCGAACATATAGGTCGGATAGCGGAAGCGCAGGTAGCGGTAGAGGTTGCGGGAGAAGTGCTCGGCGGTGGTGTACTTCATGCCCTCGTCGAGCCGGACGACGTCCACGCTCTGATCGACCATGTCGATGATGAGGTAGGCGGGCAAGCCCGCGGAGCGGTTGTTGAACCACTTGATGACGTCGCCGTAGCGCAGGGGCGTGACGCGCACGGGGCGTCCGCGGTAGTTGATCTGCGTGTAGTCCTCGGCGACCTCGAACTGGGAGACCATGTCGGAAAGCTCGCCGAGCTTACGGTCGCCGAGCTTCTCGGCGCTGTCCTTATCGAGCATGGGGATGCGGTCGTAGGATACCTCGGCGATCTCGGAGGCGAAATCGCCGCTCTGCACGGTCAGGAGCTTCTGATAGCTGCCCGCGCGGAACACGACCCACGAGGCGGCCGCACCGACAAGGGCGACGGCCAGCAATCCAACGGCGAGGAAGAACGGGACGGTGCATTGCTTCTTCACGAAGCGGAAATAGCCTCGCGCGCCCTCGCCCTGAAAACCAGAGGTCAGCAGCGCGCAGCCGCAGTAGACCGCGCAGAGCAGGAGGACGAAGCCGTAGAACTCCTCGGCGTGGAGGTTGATCGGCGGCAGCTCGACGTAGAAGTAGACCGCGCCGACGAGCAGCGTGACGAGGGTATTGATGGCGATGCGCTTGCCGGGACCGCCGACCGCTTTGCGCTCGCGCCGGGGAGCGGCGTTTCCATCGCCGCCGGCACCGGAGAAATCAAAATGAAAGCCACCGGCGTCCGAGCCGGAAAATCTGATGCCCATAAGACTGCTTCCTTTCTTTTCGTGCTCTTCTCACTTTTTCGCTCCGAGCGTGACGGTGACGGTAAGAAACTCTCCGTCGCGGCAGACCTTGAGCGCCATTTCCTCGCCCGCGACGCGGCGGTGGCGCATGCGCAGAAGGTCGTTCGCGGTCTCGACGCGCACGCCGTCGGCCTCGTAGATGAGGTCGTCCACCTCCAGCCCAGCCTTGTCGCCGGGGCCGTCGAGGTCGATGGTGTAAACGCGCAGCGCCTGCTGCCCGTCAGGAAGATAGGCGGGCTTGCGGTCGATCGAGATGCCGAGCACCGGCTCGCCCTGCACCTCGCCGCAGCGGAGAATGTCGTTGACGACGTAGGCGCTTGAGGAGATGGGGATGGCGAAACCCAGCCCCTCCACGCTTGAGGCGGAGTAGCGTGTCATGGTCATTTTCATCACGTTGATGCCGACGACCTGCCCGTACTGGTTGATGAGCGGGCCGCCGGAGTTGCCGTTGTTGAGCGCGGCGTTCGTTTGGATGAGCGTCATGGTCACGCCGTCCGTCTTTACATCGCGGTTGATGGCGGAGACGATGCCGTCGGTCATCGTGCCGCGCAGCTCCACGCCGAGCGGGTTGCCGATGGCGTAGACCGGATCGCCGACGCTCAGCGTGTCGGAATCGCCGAACTCGGCGGCGGGAAGTCCCTGCGCCGCGCGTCCGTCGGTGTCCAGCGCCTTGATGACAGCGAGATCCTGCTCCGTATCGTAGCCGACCAGCGCGGCGTCGTAAATTGAGCCGTCCGCGAGAGCGACGCAGCAGCTTTTGCTGCCGGCGATCACGTGCGCGTTGGTGAGGATATAGCCGTCCTCCGTCATGATGACGCCGGTGCCGATGGCCGCGCCGCGCGAGAGTTCCGCGACCACCGTGACGGTGGAGGGGTTGACTTTCTGATAGATCTGCTGCGCGGTCAGCGCGTCGCCGTGGCTGTCCGCGTAGACAAGGCGCACGCCATCGGCCGCCGCTACGACGGGAAGCTCCGGCTCGGCGTTCTCGTCATAGCTTTCATAGTAGTAATAGTATCCGCCGTCGGGGCTGCTTTTGTCATAGTAGCCACTGTAGAAGCGGTCGGGCAGAAGCCCGAACCACCACGCGGCAAAGGCTCCACCGACGAGCGCGAGGAGCACGGCAAGGCAGATCAGGAAGATGCGCAGTCCCTTGCGCCTCCTGCGCGGTTTGACCGGCGGTTCCTGCTCCGCGGCGCGATGTCCCGGCAGAGGGCGGTCCTGCACGTAATAGGCGACGTAGGGCTTCGGCTCCGCGACGTATTCGAGCACGACCTCGTTCGGCTCGCGCTGCGCGTTGAAGTTGTCCGGCTGATACTGCTCCATAAAAAACTCCTGATATTACGGCTGAGGGGCAAGCGAGTTCGCGAGCGAGACCGTGAAGGCGAAGGTCGTCAGGCCGTTCTCGCTCGTGACGGCGATGTGCTCCTTGTGCTGGTCGAGAATGGTCTTGACGATGTAAAGCCCGAGCCCCACACCGTCCTTGTCCTCGCTGCGGGATTTGTCGCTCTTGTGGAAGCGCTCGAAGAGCAGCGGGATCTCCTCGGCGGGGATGGTGTCGCCCTCGTTGCGCACGGAGACGACAGCCCTGCCGTTCGTCACCGTAAGGCCGAGGTAGAGCGTCGAGCCGCCGCGGGCGAACTTTGTCGCGTTCTCCAGCAGATTGTAGATGACCTGCGTGATGAGGTCGTTGTCGCCGAGCACGGTGACCGGCCCGTCAGGAATGTCGGCCTCGACGTCCAGCCCGCGGTCGTTGATCTTCTTTTCCAGCGAGATGAGCACGCGGCGCATACTCTCGCACACGTCGAAGGGCGTCTTGCTGCGCATCACGTCACGTGACTGGAGCTGCGAGACCTCAAGCATCCGGCGCACAAGGCGGCTCAGCCGCCGGCTCTCGTCGGAGATGATGTGCAGGTATTCCTTTTCCTTTTCAGGCGGGATCGTGCCGTCTAAGATGCCGTCGGTGTAGCCCGCGATGCTCGTCATCGGCGTTTTCAGCTCGTGCGAGATGTTCGCGATGAACTCGCGGCGCTGGCGCTCGGTCTCCTGCAAAGAATCTGCCATCGCGTTGAAGGCGCTCGCAAGCTCGCCGATCTCGCCCGCGCCGTAGTCGTGCATACGGGTGTCGAAATTGCCCTCGGCAAAGCTGCGCGTCGCCGCCGCCATCTCGCGGATGGGGCGCGACTGGCGCATACTGACCCAAGCCGAGGCGACGAACGAGAGCAGCAGCACGATCACGCTCGTCATCAGGAACATCGCGAAGAACGCGCGCCACATCGTCGTCAGGCGGCCCGTTTCGGTCACGGCGAACACCGCGCCGACCGTCCACAGGTCGGACTCGATCGGCACACCGACGACGAAGCGCTTGCCCTCGTAGATGCCGCCGAGCGTTGTGCGCGCGCTGTAGCGCCCGTCGGAGAGCACGGCCTCCATCGCGTCGGACGGCGCGGTGAGCACGTGATCGACCAGCGCCTCGTCCGTCGTCAGCAGGACGTTCCCCTCGGCGCTGCACACGAGAAATTCCACGTCGGTCATCGACGCGGCCACGCCCGCCATCTCGCGCATATCGCGCACGTCGCCGCTGGAGGCGTAGCTTGCCACCAGCCGCGCGACCACGTCCGCTTTCTGCGCCATCTCGTCGCTGCGCTCGTCGAGCGCGTAGGCGTAGCTGAGGGCGAAGAACGACGCGCCGAGCAGCGCAAGCGTCAGCATGACGATGCTCGCGGTCAGCGCGAAATTCTGCCAGTAGATCGTCCGGAACCTCTGCGGAAGCTCCCAGCGCTTGCCCTTCATGATCTTTTCACTTCAAACTTGTAGCCCACGCCCCAAACCGTTTTCAGTTCCCACTGGTCGGAGACGTTCTCAACCTTCTCGCGCAGGCGCTTGATGTGTACGTCCACGGTGCGGCTGTCGCCGAAGTAGTCGAAGCCCCACACCTCGTCGAGCAGCTGATTGCGCGTATAGACGCGGTTGGGCGTCGCGGCGAGGTGATATAAAAGTTCAAGTTCTTTGGGCGGCGTGTCGATCTTCTTCCCGTCCACGATCAGCTCGTAGGAGTCGAGGTCGATGATGAGCTTATCGAAAGTGAGGCGCTTTTTCGTGTCCTCGGGGATCTCCGTGCGGCGGAGCACGGCGTTGATGCGCGCGATGAGCTCCTTCATCTCAAAGGGCTTGACGAGATAATCGTCCGCGCCCATCTCAAGGCCGTGGATGCGGTCGTTGACCTCGCCCTTGGCGGTGAGCATGATGATGGGGCACTTCGACGTCTCGCGGATCTTCGCGCACACGCCCCAGCCGTCGAGCACGGGCAGCATCACATCGAGCAGCACGAGGTCGGGCTCTTTAGCCTTAAATTCCTCCACGGCCCTGCCGCCGTCGGGTGCGATGCGGACCTCGAAGTTTTCTTTCTCCAGATACATTCGGATGAGGTCGGAAATGTTGTTGTCGTCCTCCACCACAAGGATATTGCGTGCCATGACAGCTCCCTCCGTTTATCAGTTATCTTTTGGAATAGTATTATTATAATCAGTCTGCCGCGCTTTTCCTGAACATTTTGTAAAGGTTTGGACAGGGAACGGCTACGCCGTGACCTCGTTTTCATGCCGCGCTCGCGCAGCGCCGCTGCGGCTTGACGCCGCGCGAGCGGCGGTTTGATCCCCGCGCAAGCGCTCAACGAGGAAACAGCTACGCTGTGACCTCGTTGAGTGCCGAGATCGTGCAGTTCTCCTCGCGCAGGCGGCTCAGCGCCGACGCGAGGGCGGAGGCGAGCCCGTTCTCCGCGCCGAGGTAGAGCCGCACGCCGACGGAGCGTCCCGCCCACTTGAGCGCGGTGTCCGCCCAGTGCGTGCCGCTGCGCGTAAAGTCGGACGTGTTGACCGTGATGGGGCAGTAGCCCGCGTCGGCGACCGCCGCGCGCAGCGCGCGGCTGCCGTTTTCGAGATAGACGAGCCGTGTGCGCAAACACGCGGCGCGCCACAGCGCGTCGTTCCCGCGCTCGATCTGCACGAGCGCTTCCGTTGCAGTCTCCGCGCTGATGCGCAGCGCGACGGCGTTTCCCGTCGCGGCGGCGCGGCGTACACCGTCGCCCGCGCTTTCGAGCAGCTCGGGCGTGAGAAGCACGGTTGCGTGGCTGTTATTGCTCTCCAGAACGGAGAGAAGATGCGTGAGCACCGTTTCCTCCGCCGTGGGGAGCAGCAGATAGACCGTCAGATCGTCTTGGCGCGTCGGCGTTTCGACCGTTTCGGCCGTGTCGGGCTCCGCTTCCGTCACCGTATGCGCGCGCTCGTACTGCACGTAGCGCTTCTGAATGGGGTCGGTTGCCGCGTCGAGAAAGGCGTCGTCCGAAAGCACGGCGCTGCCGTCGCGGATGCGAAGCAGGTAGCCGTAGGTGATCTTTGTGCAGGAATAGCTGAGGCCGAAGAGCTTGGCGAGCGCGGAGATGGGGAAGAACACCATGCCGCCGCGGACGATGGGCGAGCCGGCATAGCGCTCGCCCGTGCGGTTGTTCTCCATCGTGCCGGCGGTCAGGTCGCAGTAAAGCACACGCTGCCCCTTATAGAGGATCGCGACCGATTTCTCCTGATTGTAGGAATAGCGGATGCCGAGATCGTCCGGGCTGTCCATCGTTGCGCCGGAAACGTAGAGCAGACCGTTCTGCCAGAAGGGCATCGTCTCGTCGTTCAGGTCGCACATACGGTCGTTCACGGCGGTGAAATACAGCGCCGACGCGGCGTCCGCGCGCGGCGGCAGCAGCGTGCAGAGCATCAGCACGCTCAGCAGCAAACTCAGCAGCCGTTTTCTCCGTGTCATGCGCCGCACCTCCCCATCGTCCGATTTTTCTATAATAGTATAACAAATCGCCGCCGCCTTTGCAATCCCTTATCCGGCCCACTGCACGACCTGAGCGCCGGTGAAGTAATGCTCCAGAATTTCCTCGCAGGTATAGCCCTGCTTCGCCATCGCGTCCGCGCCGTACTGGCTCATGCCGACGCCGTGGCCGTAGCCGGTGACATGAAAGGTCAGCGTATCGCCGCCGGCCTCCACGGTGAAGGACGGCGAGCGCAGGCCGAGGATCGTGCGCAGCTCGTTGCCGCGCACCGTCACGCCGCCGACGCGCAGCGTGGAGACGAAGCCCGCGCCGTTGCGCTCGACGTCCGTGAGGAAGCCGTCCGCGTCCCCGCCGAGTTTGGCCGACGGATAGGCGGCGAGGAAACGGTCGCGGAACTCCTGCGCGGTGAAGGTGACGACGGAGTAGTAGTTCGGCACGAGCGAGTCGTCCTCGGGGCTTTCGACGCTTTGCAGGTAGGGCAGGTCGGTCTGCCAGACCTCGCCCGCGCCCTGTGTGTGTCCCGCGGCGGAGGAGAAGAACACCGCCAGCACCGGCTCGCCGTCGTAGACGATCACCTCGCCGTCCGTCTCCGCGACGGCCCGCGCGAGCTTTTCCTCGTAGTAGAGGGCGCTCGCGCCCCAGCCCGCCGCCGCGTCCTCCGCGGTCATGTACGCCTTGCAGCAGGTGATGTCGTCGCAGGCGTCGGCGTCGGGGTGGCTGGCGATGCCGCCCTGCGCCATTTTATAGAGCGTATAGGTCCGCGCCGCGACCGCCTGCGCCTTGAGCGCTTCCAGCTCAAATGAGGCGGGCATCTCCGCGCGCAGCACGCCGAGCAGATAAGCGTCCATCGTCATCTCCTCCACCGCGCCGCCGTGGAGCACGCGCAGCGTGCGCGTGCGGTCAGGCACCGCGATGTCGGTTTGCCGCGTCTCGCCGGAGAGATCGTCGGGGACTGCCGCGCCGTCCTCTGTCTCCCGCGCGGGCGCGAAGCTCCACGCGAGAAGAAAGAGAAAGGCGATCAGCACGAGGCTGATGCGCAGGGCGTTTTTCATGCTGCCATTCCTCCTTTGCATTCACAGGATCGTTCATGGCAGTATATGAGGGGCTGTCCCAAAGATAGACCGCGCGAAATGCGTGGACAAATCGCGCGCGCCGTGCTACAATAGCGTTCATCGGATATTTTACCGGAAAGGACGATGCCCCGTATGAACGCCACCGACCGTCTCGCGACGATCTTCTTTCTCCTTGCCGCGCCCGCCGCGCGCTATTGGGAGCTGAAAAAAAATTATGACATTGCCGGCCTGCCGACCGGCGGCTTTCCGTATCTGCCCGCCGTGCTGCTCGCGGCGGCGGCCGTGTTTCTCCTCACGGCGCGCGCTCTGCCGCCGCGCGAGAGCGTGACGGAGGACTTCGGCGGCATTTTCCGCTTCGACGGGCGGCTCACGCTGACTGCCGCGGTCCTGGGCGGCTTTTTGCTTATCGCCTCTGCCGCGCTGCGGCTCGCGGGCGGAGAGGGCTCGGGACTGTCGCTGATCCTCGCGGTGTTTCTCGCCTGCTCGGGCGCGGCGCTGCTCTATGCGCTCGCGGCGCAGAGACGCTCCGGTGCGTTTGCGCCGGCCGCGCTGCTCGTGCCGGTGTGCTTCCTCGTCGTGCAGCTCATCGTCACTTATCGCGCCAACGCGCGCGAGAGCGTGCCGGGGCACTACTATGTGGAGATATTGCTGCTCGCGGCGCTCTGCCTTGCCTCGCTCTACCTCGCGGCTTTTGCCTACCGCAGCGGCGCTCCGCGCAGCTTCGCGCCCGCCGCGCACCTGTCGCTCACACTGTTGGCGGCCTGCTGCGTGGATATGGCGCTCGCGCACCGGTTCGATGGCCTTGCCGCCTGCGTCGGCGCGGCGCTGCTGCTCATCGCCTTCCTGAGCGCGGCGGGAGATTTCGAGGGATAGGCGCGAAACAACCTCATAATAAGGAAACACGGCTGCTCTCGCAGCCGTGTTTCCTTATTGATTGGAAGATTGGATGAAAAGAAGCTATTGTCTCTTGCAAGTATTAAGATAACGGCTGAGTTTTAATAAAGTTCGTGTCAGTTGTTACAAAAGTATTAAATCTTCAGAGTTTCCGCCGCAGGCCTGCCCGAGCAGTGGGAGCGGACGAGGGTGCTGTACGGTGACGCAAAAAGTGAAGCGGCTGCGCGAACGCTGAAAGCGCAGCGCGATGCGGAGGCTCCAATCAGGCAGGCGATCAAAAACGGCGAATACCCGCTTACGATCAATGTGGAAAAGCAGGCGCGGCACATGGCGGAAACGGCCCTTCCGGGGCGCAGCGTGATTACCGTGTCAACAGAGGAATTGCAGGAGATCATTACTTCTAAAGCGGGAAGTGGGAAGATAAATCTGACAAAGGATCTATCTCAATGGAAACACACTGAAATTGTTGACGCTGAGCGCGAAATCGGCTATACAGTGAACAAAAAAGGTGATATAATCACAACAAGAAGTGTGAAAATACATTATAGCAACACCGGCACACACGCCGTTCCCTTTTCACGGAGGTGGAAGAAATGAGAATTGATGATCCTGAAATCTATTTCGACAAAAAAATCAAAGTAGTTTCCCCAGATGGAACCATGACGGTCGGTGAACTTTACGGATATGATTATGACTACGACGATGATGGGAACGAGTTTTTAGAGTTTGACGTGGAAAATGAACAGGGGCTTTTGATCGGATTTACCGAGGACGAAATTGAAAGTATCGAGGTGCTTGCATGAAGGTTAAAGTCAGAACCTATAAAGGGACCGTTCTTGAACTTGATTCTGCTGTACATATGCTTTGTGATTGTTTACGCAACGTAGTTCAAACGATTCGGTACCGTATCGTTATTCTGTGCGACGATGGCGCGAAAGTTGAACTTACAGATATAAGCCCCGAAGAAATTGAGGTGCTGTGATGGATAACTTCAAGCCCATTTGTCGAGCGATCGGTACAACTCTGCGGCTTCTTACATATCTGTTTATCGCTCTCAGAGCGTGCGATATTACTGATTGGGCGTGGTACGTTGTTTTGAGCCCGGCGCTCGTTTCCCTTAGCATTTGGCTTTTTTGCTGCGCCGTCGCCGCAATGATGGCGGCAGCGGTGAACGGAGAGTGACGCATGAATAGGGAGGAAGTCATGCAGGCCATTGAGGCCATCATCAAGCGCGGCAATGACGCCGAGGTACGGCGGCGGGGCGACGGGTACGTCGTCTTAGAGGTCAAAAAGACAATCCAATATACGACTTCCGCGTAATTGGGCGCGGGAAAGGGCAATAGGAGCCAAACGGTACGCAGTTTCTGCGCGCTGTTTGGCTCTTTTGTTTTATCAACACTGCCGAGAGGCATTAAACCGCGTGGCGACGGCCACGAGAATAAACGGAGGTAAAAAAACCATGAGCGAACCTGTCACCAATCCGAACCCGGGCCCCGCGCCGGAGCCATCCCCTGCGAAAACCTTCACGCAGGAGGAAGTGGACGCCATGATCGGCAAGCGCCTTGCAAAGGCGATGAAGGGCATTCCCAGCGAGGAAGAGATCACCGCGTACCGCACGTGGAAAGACAGCCAGCAGACCGAGCAGGAGCGGCAGGCAAAGCGGGAAAAGGAGCTTGCGGACAGCAAGAGCGCCCTTTCCGCCGCGCAGGCCGAGCTTGAACAGGTCAAGCGCGATAAGTATGTGCTTTCAAAAGGGCTGACCGGCGATGAAGCGGAGTTTATCGCGTTTAAGGCTCTGAAAATGGTGGATGACAAGACCACCTTTGAGCAGGCTGTGGATAAGCTCACCGAGAACCGGCGGAAGGTCAGATTTGACTGGACGGCTCCCGCG
>CAVKBJ010000118.1:0-11116 GCA_963654505.1 Lachnospiraceae bacterium | reverse complement strand
AGAGCAGACCGCCTTTTCAGTTCCCGCATCGCGCCGCCTTACCTGTGCAGCAGGGGAGAGAGCGGCTTGTAAATCAGAAAGCAGAGCGCCACGTCGAGCAGGCCCTTGAGTAGCGTGAACGGCGCGTTGAACACGATCAGGCATTCGAGCAGGCTGTTGACCGAGGGACGGATGAGCTGATACAGGCCGATGATGGTGTCGATGGGGTAGAAGTTCGCGTAGACCGGATAGGTGATGAAGTAGTTGATGGGGACGCTTGCGGCGGCCATGCACACCGCGCCGAGGACGGACGCGAGGAGCGCGCCGCGGCGGGTCTTGTGCGAGCGGTAGAAAAGCCCCGCGGGGACGACGAAGCATACGCCCATGAGGAGGTTTCCCAACTCGCCCACGCCGCCGGAATAGGTGGTGGTGAGCTTGAAAAGGTTCTTGATGAGGCAGACCGCCGCGCCCCAGAGCGGGCCGAGGCTGAACGAGGCCAGCAGCGCGGGCAGCTCGGAGAAGTCGAGCCGGACGAAGTCGGGGATGAGGAACGGCAGCGGGATCTCAAAGAGCTGGAGGACGGCGGCGACCGCGCCGAGGATGGCGGTCACGGCGATGCGGTGGGTGCGTTTGGCTTGTGCGGACATAAAAAATACACTCCTTTTCTGCTTGCAAACACCTCGGATGCTTTGGCTTCTCCAAGGTGAACAAGCAGGAAAGGAGCGCACGCGAACCGTGCGCGGCTCTCCCGCACTCATCTTCTTCCATCCAGACTGTAACTGTTGGTCCCGGAGTTGCACCGGGTCAGCGCTCGCAAACGCGAGCGGTCGCGGACTGTACCGCCAGTGGGGAATTGCACCCCGCCCTGAAGACAAAGATTCGATTGTTTGGCTGCACACAGTATACGACGCTTTTCCCAAAAAAGCAAGAGGAAAATCCGCTCTTTACAAATGGAAACGAACGTTCTATAATAAGACGAAACGAAGGGAGGGATGCTTGTGCGCGGAAAACCGGTGAGCTGCTGCTTCACGGGCCACCGTCCGGCGAAGCTGCCGTGGGGGGCGGACGAGAGCGACGCGCGCTGCCGGCGGCTCAAGGAGCGGCTGCGCGGGGTGATCGCCCGCGCCGTGGAGGACGGCTATACGCACTTCATCTGCGGCATGGCGGAGGGCTGCGACCTCTACTGCGCCGAGGCGGTGCTGGAGCTGCGCGAGCGCCGCGGCGGGGTGACGCTGGAGGCGGCGCTTCCCTGCCCGACGCAGGCCGACGGCTGGAGCGCGGCACAGCGCGAGCGCTACCGCCGCATTTTAGAGCAGTGCGATTATGAAACGATGGTGCAGGAGCGCTACTCGCGCGACTGTATGCAACGGCGCAATCGCTACATGGTCGATCACGCCGACCTGCTCATCGCCCTGCACGACGGGCAGCCCGGCGGCACGCGCTACACCATCGAGTACGCTCTGCGCCGCGGCGTGAACATCATCGACGTGCCGATCGAGGAATAAGAAACGCGGGACAGCCCTCGGGCTGTCCCTACATCCGTACTTCAGGTGTTGTCGGGCGAGATGGGGCGGCGGACGAGCAGGGCGCGCAGCGCGTGCCAACAGAAGGGATAAAGCGGGTACATATAATGCCCGCCGGCGATGGGCTTCGTGGTGACGAGCAGAAAAACGATGAACAGCGTGCCGAGCGCGAGACCCGCCCAGCCGAGGGCGGCGGAGCAGAGGAGCAGCACGAGCCGCAGCAGCTTGAAGGCGTAGCCGAGCTCATAGCTCGGCTGCGCGAAGTTCGCGATGGCGACAAAGGCCATGTAGGCCAGCACCTCCGGTACGAGCCAGTGCGCCTGCACGGCGAAGTCGCCGAGCACGAGCGCGCCGATCATGGAAAAGGAGTTGGAAAAGACGCTCGGCGTGTTGAGCGAGGCGAGCTTGAGAAGATCGACGATGAACTCCGTCAGAAGAAGCTGCGCGAGCAGCGGTACCTCGCACTCGCTCGTGACGGCGAGAAAGCGCAGTGCGCCGTTGGTAAGCTCGGGGTCCTGCACGAGCAGGTACCATACGGGCGTGATGAAAAGCGTGAGCAGAAAGACGACCACGCGCAGCAGCCGCAGATACGAGCCGACGAGAGGGGGAAAGTAGAAGTCGTTCGCCTCCTGCACGAAGTCGAAAAACCGCGTCGGCAGGATCATGGCGGCGGGGGAGTTGTCCGTGAGGACGATGATGCTGCCCTCCATGATGCTTGCCGTGGCGGCGTCGGGGCGCTCGGTGTAGCGCACGCGGGGAAAGGGATTGTACCACTGTCCCCGCTCCATCATGGACTCGGCGATGGACTCCTGCGACATGGAGACGGAGCTCGCGTCGATGGCGGCGAGCTTCTCCCGCACGCGCGCGAGCAGCGCGCGGTCCACCTTGTTCTCTAAATAGCAGAGGACCACGTCGGCGCGGGAGCTTTCGGAAATTTTGTGCCCCTCGAGCGTGAGCTGCGGTGTGCGGATGCGGCGGCGCAGCAGCGCCGCGTTCTGCACGACGGTCTCGATGAAGCCGTCGTGCGCGCCGCGCAGCACCTTGCCGGAGGACGGCTCCTCCACGCCGCGGGAGGGGTAGCTTTTCGCGTCGATGAGGATGCCCTCGTCGTAGCCCTCGGCGAGTAGTAGCGTTTTGCCGAGGAACACGGCGGTGAGGGCCTTCTGCACGTCGCGCTCCGCGCTGACCTCGCTGAAGGTCACATAGCGGTCGATGAAGCTCTGCGCGTCGGGCGCGTCGGCGGTGGAGGGCAGCGCGAGCCAGAAGCCGAGCATACGCTCAAGCACCGCGTCGTCGCCGTAGCCGTCCACGACCCAAAGGCGGCAGCGGCGGCCGCCCGCGACAAGGTCGCGTGCGATCATATCGAAGCAGCGCTCGACGCCGAGCAGGGCGTCGAGCGTGCGGACGTCCTGCTGAAAATCTCCCGTCAGACGCTCCATCGCGGCTTACCGTCCCTGCCCGTCAAGATAGCCCCAGACGTAGCCGGCGATCTCGTCAGTGGTATGAAGGCTCTGCGCGCCGGAGATCAAACGCTGCTGCTCGTCAGGAGACAGCCCGACAAAGCAGCGGCGCGCGTTGGCGTCGCCGGCGAGAAAGACGGAAAGCACGCTGTAGCCGACGTTTTCCTCGGACGTGTATTCGGAATTGGACATAAAGAATCACCTCGGCACTATTTTGTGCAGAGGTGATCTTTTCATGCGCCGCCCGTCAGACTTCCTTGTCAAAATAGAAAAAGGTCCCGTCCTCCCCCGTGCGGTGCATACAGGAGGAGAGCATCTTATAGGAGGCGTCGTTCTCCTTATAGCACTTTGCGACGACGTGGGCGAGGTGCAGCCGGTAGAGCGCCCAGTCAGCGGCGGCGGCGAAGGCCTCCGTGCCGTAGCCGTGCCCCGCGAAGTCCGGCGAAATGCGGCAGCCCAGCTCCGCGCCGCCGCGGAAGTCGAAGGAGTAGAGCACGGCCTCGCCGATGAGCTTCCCCTCCAGCCGCACGGCGAAGTTCACCGCGCGGTTATGCGCGAAGTCCTCGCGCGCGACCTTGAGAAAGTAGTCCTCGTAGGGCGTACCGTCGTAGTCCTTGCGGAAATCGTAGCCCCACCATTTGTTGCGCCCGTCGTCGAGACAGAGCGCGGCGTAGGCAGCCTTATCCGCGTCGGCGAGCGGCGAGAGCGTCAGCCGTTCGGTGCTCAGCGTGGGGATCTCGTCGATGTTCTCCAACTCGTTGCGCACGTCGAAGCGCAGCTTCGCGCCGAGATGGTCAGGCAGATATTGCAGCTTGGAGGTGCGCAGGCCGCGGTCGCCCGCGTCGTCCTCGCGGTTGATCCAGCGCACGCAGTCCGCGGCGAAGGTCTGCGCGAAGGCCTGCACGGTGGCGGGATAGACGCCCTCGTAGCCGTAGAGGGCTTTTTCAATGTGAATTTGCAGCGTGTCGCCGCAGCGCTCGGCCATGGCGACGGAGATGAGCCGCCCGTCCAGCTCCATGCCGCCAACAGGGAAGTGCGGGCTTCCGGTCATGCGGAGCATTTTCTCGGCGTAGCACAGCTCGTTTTTCGCCGAGCCGGACGCCTTGGCGAACACGCCCTCGTAATCGCGGCAGAACTGTGTGATAAGCGGCAGGTCGCCCTTCCCGAGCGCGCGGAACGCCGCGCCGGGATAGAGCTTGCGGAACTTGTTGATGTGGTTGCGCTGACCGGAGTAGCGCCGGCCGGCGAACTCACGCATATCCTCGGCGGCGTAGATATAGTCGCGCCACACGCGCGGCGAGGAGAAGCGGAAGTACGGATAGCGCGCGGCAAGGCGCGCGGCCTTTTCCTGCGGAACGACGGAGAGCACGAGCGGAATGTCCTTCTCACGACAGTAGTCCTCGATGAGCGTGAGCGCGGCGTCCTCGTCGCCGCCGGGGCCGGGGACGGGATAGTCGAAGCAGTAATGCCCGTCGATCAGATTGCGCACGAGCAGGCAGCCCGCGCCCTCGGCCCACGCGGGATGCAGATGCTCCCGCCACATGAGCTTGACGAGGGCGGAGTATTCGCAGAGCTGATAGGTGCAGCCCTGATAGTAGCGGCGCAGGCGGGCGACGTCCCGCTGCGCGGCAGGTCGGAAATCAAGCATGGAGGTTCCTTTTCTTTCGCGTTTTTTCTTTCTCTATTGTAACCGGTTTCGCGCGGTTTACAAGTGGCTTTTGCAACTGCTCTGCATTTCCGCGACGACGCGCTTCGTGCAGTCGATGAAGCGGCGCAGCGCGTCGCTCGCGCCGCCGAGTGAATGTACGGCGATGCCCAGCTCGCGCGAGGACGCCGGATCGACCGGCAGGAGCTTCACCCCGTCGGTGCGCCCGCGCACGGTCAGCTCGGTCATCATGCTCACGCCGAGACCGTGGCCGACCATGCTGATGACGGTGGGGTCGTCCACCCATGTCGGCAGAACGTGCGGCTTGACGCCGATGCGGTTGAAAATGCGCATGATGTCCTTATCAAAGCCCTGCGAGGGCATGATGAAGTCGCGCGCCTCGAAGGCGGCGAGGGGAAAGGCGGTCATGCCCTGCGTGTCGAAATCCGGCGGCAGGACGGCGTACATGGGGTCGTCGTCAAGATGCACCCACTCGTACTGCCCCTCGTCCTGCGGGGAGACGAGGATGGCGTCCATCTTGCCCTGCGCGAGCAGCTCATAGGGGACGTCCACGTGATCCACCATGCGGATGTCCACGTCCACGTCGGGGCATTCCTCGCGGAAGCGCTGGATGATGCCCGGCAGCCAGTGCATGGCGATGCTCGGGTAGGCGCTGACGCGGATGACCTCGGTGCGCGAGGAGGCGACCTGCTCGATGATGCTGTCGAGCCGGGCGTTGGCCTGCAAGAATTCGCGCACGGCGGGCGCGATGCGCTCGCCCTCCCCGGTCAGTCTGACGCCGCTGCGCCCGCGCTCGAGCAGCGTGAAGCCGACCTCTTTTTCCAGCGAATTCATCATGTGCGTCAGGCCCGACTGCGTGTAGCCGAGCACCTCCGCCGCCCTGGTGAAGCTGCCGAGATCGACCGCCATCACCAACGCCTCGAGCTTCTTGCTTTCCATAGAAGTATTTCCTTTCTATTAGGATCGCTCATATTTTTATTATAATACGTCGCTTTACATTTTACAACAGAAAATGTATCATTTATCCAATTTCCGTTTATTTCGCACAAAAAGCGGGGAGAACGGATCGGAGAGAAAAGGAGAAAGATCACATGGAAGAAAAAAATCGCGCACAATGGGGCAGCAAGCTCGGCTTCATTCTTGCGGCCGCAGGCAGCGCCGTGGGACTGGGCAACATCTGGAAATTCCCCGGCAAGGCCTTTGAGGGGGGCGGCGGCTCCTACATCCTCATCTACCTTGTCATCGTCGTCCTGATCGGTATGCCCGTCATGCTCTCGGAGTTCTGCATCGGCCGCGCCGCGCAGGCAAACGCCATCGACAGCTTTGGAAAGCTCGGTCACAGGGGCTTCCGCTGGGTCGGCATGATCGGCGTCGGCGTGGCGTTCGTCGTCACCTCGTACTACTGCCACGTCGGCGGCTGGGTGCTACGCTACGTCGTGTCCTACGCGGTGGAGCCGCGGGCCGTCTACGCCGATCCGCTCGGCTATTTCTACGCGCTCCTCGGCTATAACGCCGCGACGGGCGAAACGTGGTTTCCGCTGACCGCCATCCTCTTTGCCGCCATCTTCATGGCCGCCAACGTCATCATCATCGTCCGCGGCGTCGAGGGCGGCATCGAGAAGTTCAACAAGGTCGGTATGCCCGCCCTGCTGCTGATTTTACTGATTCTGCTCGTGCGCGTCATCACGCTCGACGGCACCGGCGAGGGCTTCGCCTATATGCTCTCCTGCGACTGGAGCAAGGTCGGCTTCAACACCGTGCTCTCCGCGCTGGGACAGGCGTTCTTCTCGCTCTCCCTCGGCATGGCCATCATGATCACCTACGGCTCGTACCTGCCCAAGCATGAGAACCTCGGCAGGAACACGGCGCTCGTGTGTACGACCGATACCGTCGTTGCGCTCACCGCGGGCTTCATCATCGTTCCCGCCGTGTTCGCCACCCTCGGCTCGGAGAATGTCGGCAAGGGCGGCGGCTTCGCCTTTGCGTCCCTCGCGGGCGTGTTTGAGCAGATGGCCGGCGGGCAGATCTTCGGCATTCTGTTCTATCTGCTGCTGCTCTTCGCGGCGCTGACGAGCAGCATCTCCCTCATCGAGGGCGTAGTCGCCTTCGTGACCGAGCGCTTCGGCTGGAGCCGCAAGCCTGCCACCTTCGTCATCTGCACGCTGATGTTCCTCGTCGGCTGCGTCTACACCGTGTCGCAGGCCGCGTTCAACATCAAGGGCGTCTGGTTCGACTTCGCCAACGGCGTGACCTTCCCCATCTTCGGCGACTTCATGGAGTTTTTGACCGACCGCCTGCTCATTCCCCTGTGCGCGTTCGGCGCGTGCGTGTTCGTCGGCTGGGTCTGGAAGCCGGAGAACGCCATCCGCGAGATCGAGATGGACGGCAAGCCCTTCAAGCTCGCGGGCGCTTATAGCGTGCTCGTGAAGTTCGTCGCGCCCATCTCCATCCTGACGATCATCATTGCCAGCTTCGCCACCGGCACGACGCTGAGCTGAGCGAGAAATTTGGAATAACGCCAAAAGCTCCCGAAAGCGCCCGCTTTCGGGAGCTTTTTTGAACCATTAGCGCGTGGAAAACTGGCGGCGCGTAACGCGCTGCCTTGAGGCCGTACTTCAAGAAACTCCGAAAACGCGAAGCCAATCGGACGGTGGGACATGGAAAGCCCATAGAGCAATGCACGGCGCTGCAAGGACCGTCTTACAGCCTATGAGGATGCGGAGAAACAAGGATATACCGGACTGGCAGACTCTCCTGACGGCCTTTTTTTGGAATGCGGGTTCTTGAATCACTGAAAGAGGAATCCCGCGTTTTCTTATGTCAGACCTCTGCCGAGTTCGTATGCGGCGCTCAAGTCCTCATCGCTCAGATCGGCGGCGACGGAGGCGTTTTTTACATTCAGAATGCCGGAACTCTCCCAATTCAGATATTTTACGATCTCGTGGAAGGTGGCATTCGCGCCCGACGCGGCGCACGGCTCGGTGTCCGCCATGGCCGTGATGAGGATTGCCGTCTTTCCGCCGTGCAGGGCGTCGTCGTTCGCGTAGAAGCGGTCGATGACGGCCTTGATCTGCGCGTTGAGCGCAAAATAGTAGATCGGTGAGATGAATACGATGGCATCCGCTTCCAGCAGGTGAGGGTTCAGCTGCTTCATGTCGTCCGCGGCAAACATGCATGCCCCCGTGCGGCGGCACTTATCGCAGCCGATGCAGGGATGGATCTCGTGGAACGCCGCGTCGAAACGGAAAATATCGTATCCCGCGTCCGCCGCGCCCTGCTGGAATTTGTCGGCAAGTGCCGCCGTCGTGCCGTGCCTGTGCGCGCTTCCAGTGATGATGACTACCTTCATTTTCGTTACCTCCGCAAATTAAAGGGATCGATCCCAATTCGTTTTCCTGTCGTCCTCCGTGATGGCGCGAATGACCCTGCATGGGTTCCCCACCGCCACGGAATCGCTCGGGATATCGTGGACGACCACGCTCCCACCGCCGATCACAACATTGCTGCCGATCGTTACGCCGGGCATCACCTGCACGCCCGCCCCGATCCACACGTTGTCGCCGACGGTGATGGGACAGGCGTATTCCAGACCGCGGTTCCGCCGCTCAAAGTCGATCGGATGCCCCGCCGCGTGGAAGCCGCAGTTCGGCGCAACGAAAACATTATTGCCGAAGGTGACTTTCGCCACGTCGAGAATGACCGTGTTATGGTTGGCGAAGAAGTTTTCTCCGATCTCGATGTTATAGCCATAGTCGCACCAGAATGGGGCTACGATGCAGAACGCACCGTTCGTCCTGCCGAGCAGACGGCGCATCAGCTCCCGCTGCCCCTCCTCGTCCGACGGATGCAGCAGATTGTATTGATAGCACAGCTCCTTCGCGGCCATACGCTCGCACAGCAGCTCCCCGTCATGATTTGCGTCATACAGCATCTGCCGCTGCATCTTTTCCTTCTCTGTCATTTTATCGGCCTCCATAAATTGCTCTGATGCCGCAGGGCCTATAGCCGCTTGCCAAGTCAGCCCAGCTTATCGCCGTTTTGGACCCTCCTGTCCGGCGCGATCAGCACGACGCCGCCCTCGCTGTACGTGCCGAGAACGAGGACCTCCGACATGAAATCGGCGATCTGCCGCGGCGGAAAATTGACGACGGCCAGCACCTGCCTGCCGATCAGCTCCTCCGGTTTATAGTGGCCGGTTATCTGCGCCGACGATCTTTTGACGCCGATCTCGTCCCCAAAATCAAGCGTGAGCTGATAGGCCGGCTTCCTCGCCTTTTCAAAGACCTTCGCGGCCGTGATCGTGCCGACGCGAATATCCAGCTTCATGAAATCATCGAATGTCGCCATACTGAACACACTCTTTCCTTGTCCGATTTATTGCGTTCAGCATACCACAGCCTGCGGCGGTTGGCAATGGGGGATCTGATGTCAATCGGAAGATATGCAAAGCCATCTTGCATTCCGGCGGAAATTGTGCTAAGGTAACAGCCGTTGATTTTTCCGCCCCCGCGGGGGCGTGCGAGGTATTTTATGAAGCTGCTGCATTGGTGCGAGGCCAACGCCATGCCGGTGATCGCCGTGCTGGCCGCGGCGGTGACGGTGGCGTTCGTGCCGCCGGACGAAGACTATTTGGGCTACTATGACGTCAGGACGCTCTCGTGTCTTCTGTGCGTGCTGGCGGTGGTGGGCGCGCTGCGGAGCGTGGGACTGTTTCCCCTGCTGGCGCAGAAGCTGGTGCGGGTGTTCCACACCACCCGCAGCGTGGCGACGGCGCTGGTCGGCATCACGCTCATCGGCTCCATGCTGCTCACGAACGACACCGCGCTGCTGACCTTCCTGCCGCTGAGCTGGTTCGTGCTGGAGAGGACAGGGCAGACGAAATGGGCGGCGCTGACGTTCATTCTGCAAAACTGCGCCGCCAATTTAGGCGGTATGCTGACGCCCTTCGGCAATCCGCAGAATTTATATCTGTTCAACCACTACGGCATTCCGAATGGGGAATTCCTGTCCATTATGCTGTCGCCGTTTCTGCTCTCCACGGCGCTGATTCTGCTGTGCTGCCTGCTCCTGCCCCGCGAGAGGCTGAGCGTGCCCGTGCAGGAAACGCTGCCGGACAAGCGCCGGACCGCGGCATACGCCGCGCTGTTCTGCGTGGCGGTGGCGATGGTGCTGCGGGGCATTCCCTATTGGCTGGGGCTGCTCGTTATCACGGCATCGCTGCTGGTACTCGATCGCCGGGCGCTGCTGGGCGTGGACTGGGGACTTTTGGTGACCTTCACCGCGTTCTTTACCTTCTCGGGCAATATGGCGCGGATCGAGCCGGTGCGGGAGCTGTTCCGCCGGCTGCTCGCGCACGGGGTCATGCAGGTCGCGGCGCTGACCAGTCAGGTCATCAGCAACGTGCCCGCCGCCATTCTGCTCAGTCAGTTTACCGACGACTACCGGGGGCTGCTGGTGGGCGTGAACATCGGCGGCGCGGGAACGATTGTGGCGTCGCTGGCGAGCCTAATCACCTTTCGGGAGTACACCAGGCACGTCAAGGGGCGGAGCGGCGCGTTTCTGCTGCTGTTCTCGACTGTCAGCTTTGGCTTCCTCGCCATACTGCTGACGGCGATGATGCTCTATCTGCGCTGAATCGAGCGTTCTGTTCCGCCAGACGCGGAGGTATCCTTGCCGTCCGGGCGGAATTGGGATACAATGAAATCTACAAAACGTAAGAAGGAGAATCGATATGCGTTATGAGATCAGGGGCGGGGCGTTTCCCGTTGTGACGTGCGGCCTGCGCGACGGTGAGCGGATGATCACCGAGCGCGGCTCCATGGTATGGATGACGCCGAACATGAAGATGGAGACCAGGGGCGGCGGCCTCGGCAAAATGTTCTCCAAGGTGTTTTCCGGCGAGAGTATGTTCCAGAACATCTACACGGCGCAGGGCGACGGCATGATCACTTTCGGTTCGAGCTTTCCCGGCAGGATCCTCGCGCTGGACATCCGGCCCGGGCAGGACATGATCCTGCAAAAGAGCGCGTTCCTCGCGTCCGAGGCTGGCGTCGAGCTGTCCATCCATTTCAACAAGAAGCTCGGTGCGGGGCTTTTCGGCGGCGAGGGCTTCATCATGCAGCGTCTGAGCGGCAACGGGACGGCCTTTGCCGAGATCGACGGCGAGCTGGTCGAGTATGAGTTGGGGGCCGGCGAACAGCTCGTTGTGGATACCGGCAATGTCGCCGGCTTTACCGGCGACGTGAAGATGGAGATCCGCGAGGTGCCGGGGCTTAAAAATAAGCTCCTCGGCGGGGAAGGGTTGTTCAACACCGTGCTGACCGGCCCCGGAAAGGTCTGGCTCCAGACCATGCCCATCAGCGGCGTCGCCTCGGCGATCCTGCCCTATATCCCCGTCAGCAACAGCTGACGCTTGTGGGATCGGCGGTCCATCATAGGTTCAACCTATGGCGGACCACTGCTTTTTTGTATTTCACATACGAAAATGG
>CAVKBJ010000117.1:17600-26354 GCA_963654505.1 Lachnospiraceae bacterium | reverse complement strand
GAAGGATTCGAACCCTCACAAACGGAGTCAGAGTCCGGTGTGCTACCATTACACAAACCCGCTATGTTCGCTTGACGAACATTTGTTATTATACCAGCGCTTTTTCATTTGTCAAGAAGGAATTGCCGATTTTGCGAAAATTTTTCGTCGAAAGGGCGGGGGAGAGCAAAACGAACGGTTTACACGCAGGCAAAACCGTGCTATACTGAAAAAGCATTTTGGAGATCTTCGGCAGAGGAGGGGAGAACGATGGGACGGCTGCGGGAAACGCTGCATGACGCGACGCGCCAGACCGACGGGGTGCTGCTCGCGCTGTGTACGGTATCGACGCTCTACGGCATGGTGCTCATCGCCAGCGCGACGAATTATCGCGGCACGCTCAAGTACGTCGCTGTGCAGGGTCTCGGCCTGCTCATCGGACTGGTGCTGTACTTCTTTCTTTCGAGCATTGACATTTTCGAGCTGGCAAAGAAGTGGAAATGGCTGCTCGGCTTTAACGTCGGTTTCATTCTGCTCCTGCTCACGCCCTTCGGGCAGACGCGAAACGGCAACCGCGCGTGGCTCGGCGTGAACGACATCGGCGCGGAGCTCGGCGTGGGCTTTTTGAAGAGCTTCCCCGTGACGGTGCAGCCGGCGGAGGTCGTGAAGGTGTTCTTCATCGTGCTGCTCGCCTATCAGCTCTCGCTGCTGCGGGAAAACCGCGACCTGCGGCGCTTTGAGAACGTTGTGCAGCCGACGGCGCACACGCTTTTCATGGTCGGGCTGATCGTGGCGATCTCCGGCGACGCGGGCAGCGCGCTGGTGTATTTGTTCATTTTCATTTGCATGGTCTTTGCCGCGGGCATGGCGAAGCGCTGGCTGGCGCTCGGCATCGGCGGCGGCGCGGCGGCGTTTATCGCCGTGTGGGAGCTGGATCTGCTGCCGAGCTATATGAAGGATCGCTTTCTCGTTATCCTCGATCACAGCTACGACGTGCAGGGTAAGGGCTTTCAGCAGACGCGCAGCCTGCTCGCCCTCGGTTCGGGCGAGCTGACCGGCCAGGGGCTTTTCAACGGCACGCAGACGCAGTCAGGCTACAGCTGGAGCCTGCCCGAGCGGCAGACGGACTTCATTTTCTCCGTCTGCGGGGAGGAGCTGGGTTTTCTCGGCTGCGCGCTCGTCATTGTGCTGTTGCTTGCCATCGTGGTGCGCTGTCTGCTCGTCGCACGCGACGCGGCGACGCCGATGGAGAGCTACGTCTGCGTCGGCATGGCGGGAATGCTCGTTTTCCAGACCTGCGCCAACATCGGAATGTGCCTGTTCCTGATGCCTGTCATCGGCCTGACGCTGCCGTTTTTCAGCTACGGCGGCTCGTCGATCGTCACGCTTTTTGCCGCTATGGGCATCGTATCGGGCGTGAAAAAGCGCTCGCGTCCCGAGTGGCTGACCAACTGAAAAAATCGGAAGGAGGAGACGGCCGCGGCGCGGCTGGCTCCTCCTTTGCATAAAGCTCCCTTTTTCACAAAGAATAAGCGTACCAAAACGAAAAAGGGAGGAACGAATTTTGAATACCGACAAGAACAGGGAGCTTTTATGGCGCGCGGTCCCGTTCGCTATGGCGATGCTGCTGCTCATGCTCACGGGCATTTCCGCTTCGGCCATCTTCGGACGGGAGAAGGCGGAGAGCGCGGCGGACGAGGGCGCGCCCATCGCGCAGAGCATCGACGTGCGCGTTTACCGCGGCATTCCCTATACCGGAACGCTTGCCGCCATCGACAGGGAGGGGGACGAGGTGAGCTTTGCCATCGTCACCGAGCCGGCTAGGGGCACGGTGACGCTCGACGGCGAGACCTTCGTCTACACCGGTGATCGCTGCGGCACGGACAGGTTCACCTACACCGCGACCGACAGCGAGGGGAATACCTCCGCGCCCGCGACGGTGAGCGTCACCGTTGAGCGGGCGAAATGCGGCGTGACCTACGATGACATGAGCGGGAACGCCGCCTACACGGCGGCGGTCGATCTTGCCGAGCATGGGGTGTTTGTGGGCGCGAGCTTTGGCGGCAAGCGCTTTTTTGAACCGGAGCGCGCCGTCAGCCGCGGGGAGTTTGTCGCGATGGCGCTCAAGTGCGCGGGCATCGACGCGGACGAGCTGACGATGACGGGCTTCTGCGACGACGCGGACATTCCGACATGGGCGAAGGGCTGCGCGGTCAGCGCCCTGCAATGCGGGCTGATCCGCGGCGTGGGCACGGAGAACGGCATGGCCTTCCGCGCGGAGGAGGGCGTGACGCTCGCCGAGGCCGCGACGGTGCTTGACCGTCTGTTGCGCGTGACGGACGCGGATCTGAGTGATTACAATGCCGAAGCCGCCGACGCATGGAGCGCGCAGGCGGTGGCCAATCTCGAATCCGTCCGCGTGATCGAAAGCGGCAGCTTTTCCGCAGGCGACCGGCAGCGCCCGCTCACGCGCGCCGAGGCCGCGCAGCTGCTCTCCGCGGCGATGACGCTGGCGGAGAAACAGCAGTCGTCGGGCGGGGGACTTCTGACGGGACTTTTCAAATGAGACGGAGAAGGGCGGCGGGAGCCGCCTTTCTTTTTTGCTTGTAATTCCCGCGGCGTTGTGCTAAAGTATAACATGATAAAATAGCATTGGTATGTAGTTTTCGCAGGATCAGGAGGAACAGCTATGCGTATCGTTGTATTGGCCGGGGGACTGAGCATGGAGCGCAACGTGTCGCTCTCGAGCGGGTCGCGCATCTGCCGCGCGCTGCGAGAACGCGGGCATCGGGCCGTTTTGGTGGATATGTTTCTGGGGCTGGAGAGCTATACCGGCGCCCTTGAGGATATTTTCGACGCGCCGGACGGGCTGTGCGGCGAGTTCTCCGTTGCACCCGAGGAGCCGGATCTCAACGCTGTGCGCGCGAGCCGGCGGGACAAGAGCGCGGGTATGTTCGGCAGGGACGTGCTGGCGGTCTGCGCGCTCTCGGACGTGGTGTTCATTGCGCTCCACGGCACCTGCGGCGAGGACGGGCGCGTACAGGCGGCGTTCGATCTGCTGGGCATCCCCTACACCGGCTCGGGCTACCTCGGCAGCGCCATCGCCATGGATAAGGATCTCACCAAGCGCCTTGTCGCGCCCTACGTTACCACCGCGAGGTGGCGCACGCTGAAATACACGGCGGATGAGATCGACGCCATTGCCGATGAGACGGAGCTGCCCTGTGTCGTCAAGCCGAACGCGAACGGCTCGTCCATCGGCGTGACCATCGCACACACGCGGGAGGAGGTCGTTTCCGCGCTGACCGAGTGTCTGCACTTCGGCGCGCAGGTCGTGATCGAGCAGTACGTCAGGGGCAGGGAATTGCAGGTCGGCATCCTCGACGGCAGGGCGCTGCCCGCCATCGAGATCATCCCCAAGACAGGCTTTTATGACTACGCGAACAAATATCAGGCGGGCGCGGCCACCGAGGTCTGCCCCGCGAACATTCCCGCGGAATGGGAGGAGAAGCTCCGCTGTGCGACCGAGACGGTCTTTCGCGTGCTGGAGCTGAGCGTCTATTCCCGCGCGGACTTCATCGTGACGGAGGACGGCACGCCATACTTCCTTGAGATCAACACGCTGCCGGGCATGACGCCGACAAGTCTGGTGCCGCAGGAGGCCGCCGCCGTGGGAATTAGCTACGGCGAGCTGTGCGAGCGCATTGTGGAAAGCTCGCTGCGCGAGCGCGGGGAGGGGAGAGCATGAAAACACTGACAGCCGCCGAGCTTTTGACCGCCACGGGCGGCACGCTGCTCGCGGGCGGCGAAAACGCCGTTGTGACCGCAGTTTCCACCGACAGCCGGACGGCGGGTGCGGGCGCGCTCTTTATCCCGCTCGCGGGCGAGCGCTTCGACGGGCATGACTACATCGACAAGGCGCTCGCGCTCGGCGCGGCGGGCTGCCTGTGCGCAAAAACGCCCTCGCATTTCCTTCCGGGGAAATTCTACATTTCCGTGCCCGATACGCGCCTTGCGCTCAAGGCGCTCGCGTCGTGGCACCGGGGGCGGTTCAGCATCCCCGTGGTGCAGATCACCGGCTCGGTCGGCAAGACGACGACGAAGGAGATGATCGCCTCCGTTTTGTCGCAGAGGTACCGCACGCTGAAAACGGCGGAGAATTTCAACAACGACATCGGCACGCCGCTGACGCTGCTCGGGCTGGACGATACTTACGAGGCCGCGGTGATCGAGACGGGCATGGATCACTTCGGGGAGATCCGCTATCTCGGCGAGATGGTGCGCCCGCACATCGCGGTCATCACGAACATCGGGGACGCGCACATCGAGTTTTTAGGCTCGCGCGAGGGCATCCTGAAGGCTAAGAGCGAGATCTTTGAAAACCTTGACGCCGACGGCGTGGCCGTTCTCAACGGCGACGACGCGCTGCTCGACACCGTGAATGTTCCCCAGCGCACCGTCCGCTGCGGCAGGAGCGAGGGGGCGCAGGTGCGCGTGTCCGGCCTGACGGATCGGGGCATCGACGGCATTGCCTGCACGGTGACGACCGCGCGGGCGGAATATCACCTCGACATTCCCGCGCCGGGGCGGCACATGATCTATGCCGCGTCGCTCGCGGTCGCGGTCGGCGAGGAGCTGGGGCTTTCGGTCGAAGAGATCGAGCGCGGCGCGGCGGCATACGTGCCCACCGGCTCGCGGATGCGCGTCCACCGCCTCAGCGGAGGACGCCGGCTGCTCGACGACTGCTACAACGCCAATCCGCAGTCCATGTCCGCGTCGCTGCGCGTGCTCGCGGCGAGCACGGGCAAGAAGATCGCCGTGCTCGGCGACATGAAGGAGCTTGGCGAGCTGACGGAATCTGCACACCGCGCGATGGGCGAGCTGTGCGCGCTGCTTGGCATAGATCATGTGATCGCCGTGGGCGAGGACGCCCGCGGCATCGCGGACGCCGTGGGCGAGGGCGCCGAGTGGTATCCCGACGCGGAGCGTGCGGTTGGCGCGGCGGAGCGGGAGTTCACGGAGGGCGGCGTACTGCTCTGCAAGGCGTCGCACTCCATGCACCTGGAGAAGATCGTAGAGGAATTGCTGAAAACGACATGATCGAGCTGAGCGTAACGGGACTTACGAAGTCCTTTGATCTGGAAAAGAAAATATTGGACGGACTGACCTTTCAGGTGAACTCCGGCGAGCGTGTGGGCCTGCTCGGCAAAAACGGCGCGGGCAAGACGACGCTTTTCCGCATTCTGACCGGCGAGCTCGACTGTGACACCGGAGAGGTCGCCATCGCGTCGGGCCGCAGGGTGGGGCTGATCTCGCAAATTCCCGTGTACCCGGAGGGGTACACGGTGGAGGACGTCTTGCAGTCCGCGTTCGCGCGGATGCGGAACATGGCCGGCGAGATGGAGAAGCTCTCCGCGCAGATGGCGGGCGGCGACGAGAGCGAGGAGACGCTGCGCCGCTACGGCGAGCTGTCCGCCCGCTTTGAGGGATTGGGCGGCTACGACACCGCCACGGCGGTCAACAAGGTCGCAAACGGCCTGTCCATTCCCGCGGAGATGAGGACGCGGCTGTTCGACACGCTCTCAGGCGGGGAAAAGACGCGCGTGAACCTCGGGCGGCTCATTTTGGAGGACACGGATATTCTGCTCCTTGACGAGCCGACGAACCACCTCGACCTGCACGCGATCGAGTGGCTGGAGGAGTATCTGGCTGCGTTCAAGGGAACGGTCGTCGCCATCTCGCACGACCGCTACTTCCTCGACCGCACCATCACCCGCGTGATCGAAATTCAGGACGGGCACGCGGAGTTTTACAACGGCAATTACAGCTTCTACGCTGTGGAGAAGGAGCGCCGCTACCTCGAAAAAATGCGGCAGTATGAGAAGGAGCAGGCGAAGATCAGGCAGCTCGAAGCCGCGGCGGACAAGCTGCACCTGTGGGCTTTCATGGGCAATGACGCGCTGCACAAGCGCGCGTTCTCGATGGAAAAGCGCATCGAGCGGATGCGCACGACGGACAAGCCAACACGCGAGAAAAAGATGACCGCGCAGTTCCGGAGCGGCGAGTTCTTCGGCGACGAGGTGCTCACGCTCAAGGGCGTCGGCAAGCGCTTCGAGGAACGGACGCTGTTTTCCGGTGTGGAGCTTAAAGTGACCGGCGGCGAGCGCATCGCGCTTATCGGAGACAACGGCACGGGAAAATCCACGCTTATCAAGATGATCATGGGCGAGGAGTATCCCGACGAGGGGCGCATCAAGCTCGGCCCCGCGGTCAAGACCGCATATCTGCCGCAGATCATCCGCTTCGACGTGCCGCAGAGGAACCTTGTGGACACGATGCTCTGGTCGAAGCGGGACATCACGCCGCAGAAGGCGCGCGACCGGCTGGCCGCGTTCCGCTTTTGCGGGGAGGATGTGTTCAAGTCCGTTTCCGTGCTCTCCGGCGGAGAGCAGAGCCGCCTGCGGCTTTGTATGCTCATGGACGACGAGGTGAACTTCCTCATTCTGGACGAGCCGACAAACCACCTCGACATTGCCTCGCGCGAGTGGATCGAGGAGGCGGTGGAGGCCTACGACGGGACGCTGCTGTTCGTCAGCCACGACCGCTATTTCATCAACCGCTTCGCCACCCGTATTTGGGAGCTGGAGGGCGGCGTGATCACCGACTATCCGATGGGCTTTGCGCGCTACCGCAAAATAAAAGCGGAGCAGCCGGCGAAAAAGGCAGAAGTGGAAAAGCCTGTAAAGGAAAAGACTATTACAGAAAAGCTGCAGCGCGGAAACAAAAATCAGCAGTCCGCGCGCCGGCAGCTGACGATTTGCGAGCGCGAGATCGCGCAGCAGGAGGAGGCCCTCGCCGCGCTGGACGCGCGGCTTGAGGAGGCCGCGTCCGACTATGAGAAGTACAGCGCGCTCTACGCCGAAAAGGAGGCGCAGGAGCAAGCGCTTTCCGCGCTGATGGAGCGCTGGGAGCAGCTTGCCGCCGAGGCGGGCGAGTGAAAAAAGAGCGAAGCGGGGGGAGGCTGGGCCGTGACGGAAAAGTGGAGGGAGTTTTCAGGACGAGAGAAAAGGCTGCTTGCGATGTCGCTCGCGTTCCTTGTGTTGGGGGTGCTGCTGCGGGCTGTCCCGGGAATGCGCTTTTCCGCATTCCTCTCGCTGTGCGCCGCGGCGGTGCTGTTGCTTTTCTGTACACTGGAGCGGCTTGCGCGGCGTGGACACCGTGCGGCGGCGTGGTGCGAACTGGCGCTGATCGGACTGCTCACGGCGGGCTTTGCGCTTTTCGCCGTGATGGAAACGATGGTTGTCCTCGGTTCGCGCGAGGACGGGACGGACGAGCCGGTGAGCGCGGTCATTGTGCTCGGCGCGGGCGTGAACGGCGAAACGCCGTCGCTCTCGCTCGCAACGCGCATCGACGCGGCGGAGCGGTATCTCAGGGATCACCCCGATGTGCCGGTCGTGCTCTCCGGCGGACAGGGTTCGGGTGAGCGGATCACCGAGGCTGAGTGTATGCGCCGCGCGCTTGTGGAGCGCGGCGTGGACGAGGGGCGGCTGCACCTTGAGGAACGGTCCGCCAGCACGGAGGAGAACCTGCGCTATTCCCGTGCGCTTTTGGAGGAGCTGGGCGTCGATACGGAACAGCGCGTCGCCATTGTGACCTCGGATTACCACCTCTGCCGCGCGAAGCTGATGTGGGGCGGCGTGACCGCCGCCGTGCCGACGCGTATGCCCTCCGCGCTCTATTTCCGCATTCTGACGGTCAACTATTACATCCGCGAGGCCTTCGGCCTTGCCGCCTATTTTGTCTACGGAGGTCAATGATGAACAAGGAGATTTTGTGCCTGTATTACTCCCGCACGGGGAACACGAAGCTCGCTATGGAGGAGATCGCCGCCGCGCTCGACTGCGAGTGCGTGAGGATACGCGACCGTGTGGATCGCGACGGCGCTGTCGGCTGGCTGCGCTGCGGGCTGGATGCCATGCGGAAGCGTACCCGCGCGATGGAGCCATACGAGACCGACCGCGCATTGCAGGACTACCGGCTCGTCATTCTCGGCACGCCCATTTGGGCGGGACGCTGCTCGAGCATCGCGCGCGGCTTTCTCAAGCGCCGCGGGCTGGAGGTGCAGAACGTCGCCTACGTGCTCACGCGCGGCAGCGAGGAGCTTTATAAGGATGTTTACGGCCAGATGGACCAGTACGTTGACCATCCGCACGTGGCGGACGTTTCACTGCGCATCGGCTCGGCTGGCTACCACTTCTGGCGCGACGAGTTTATCCGCAAGGTCGAAGTCTTTCTGAACGGGGAGAGCTGAGATATGTGGGAGAAGCTACAGCAGCTTGCGCGCCGCTATGCCGAGATCGGCGAGCTTTTGACCGTGCCGGAGATCTACGGCGACGCTGCTCAGCTCCGAAAGCTCACGCAGGAGCAGAAGGAGCTTGAACCGGTCGTTCAGGCGTATGAAGCCTACCGCCGCGCGGAGCGGACGATCGCCGAGGCAACGGAGCTGCTCTCCGATGCCGAGCTGCGCGACATGGCGCAGGAGGAGCTGCATCAGGCGAAGGCGGACAAGGCGCGGCTCTATGAGGAACTGCGGGTGCTGCTTTTGCCGCGCGACCCGAACGATGGGAAAAACGTCATCATGGAGCTGCGCGGCGGCGTCGGCGGGGAGGAGAGCGCGCTGTTTGCAGCCGACCTCTACCGGATGTACTCGATGTACGCCGAGAAGCACGGCTGGAAGGTCGAGCTGATGAACTACAACGACACGGAGCTCGGCGG
>CAVKBJ010000117.1:7884-17590 GCA_963654505.1 Lachnospiraceae bacterium | reverse complement strand
GTGAAGGAAGCGGATTTTGAGATCCAGGGCGCGGGCGCGTATTCCCGGCTCAAATTTGAATCCGGCGTCCACCGCGTCCAGCGCGTGCCGGAGACGGAATCCGGTGGCCGCGTGCACACGTCGACCGCGACCGTCGCGGTCCTGCCCGAGATGGAGGAGGTAGACGTCGATCTCCGGCCGGAGGACATCGAGATGCAGGTCTATCGCGCCAGCGGCGCGGGCGGACAGCACGTCAACAAAACAAGCTCTGCCGTGCGGCTCATCCACAAGCCGACGGGCATCGTCGTCTCCTGTCAGGAGGAGCGCTCGCAGGTGCAGAACCGCGCGAAGTGTATGCAGATGCTCGCCAGCAAGCTCTACGAGATGGAGCGCGAGCGCGTGGAGAGCGCCGTGACGAACGAGCGCCGCGCGCAGGTCGGCACGGGGATGCGGAACGAGCGCATCCGCACCTACAACTTCCCGCAGAACCGCGTGACCGATCACCGGCTGACGGGGGACGAGAAAAATTTCAACATCGACGCCGTGATGAACGGCGGGCTGGATCCGATCATCGACGCGCTTACCATGCAGGCGCAGGCGGAGAAGCTGCGCGAGAGCACGGAGGGCTGAGAGAAGAAAGAGAGGGAAAAACGATGATGTACGGCGGATTTAACAGCTTCCTTTTCGGCGGTGGGTTCGAGTTCATCTTCTTTCTGTTTTTCGGCATCGTGGCCGTTTCGTTTATCGTGATGTTTGTCAGGGGCATCGGCCAATGGAACAGGAACAACCATTCGCCGCGGCTGACCGTGCCGGCGAGGGTCGTCGCAAAGCGGACGGACGTGACGCACCATCACGACGCGAACACGCACATGGATCACCACTCGACGTGGTATTATGTCACCTTCGAGGTCGAGAGCGGCGACCGCATGGAGCTTGGCGTGGGCGGCGGTGAATTTGGGCTGCTCGCCGAGGGCGACTGCGGAAGGCTGAGCTTTCAGGGCGCGCGGTACCTCGGCTTTGAACGCGAATAAGGGGGGATCGGTTTGAATACCCGATATTTTACCATCACCGATCCTGTGCGGGAGCGCGCGGCGGTCGAGGAGGCGGCGGACATCCTGCGCCGAGGGGGGGTGCTCGCCATCCCGACCGAGACGGTCTACGGTCTCGGCGCGGACGGGCTGAATGAGGACGCCGTGCGGCATATCTTTGAGGCCAAGGGCCGCCCGCAGGACAATCCGCTCATTTTGCATATCCCCGACGCGGGCTGGCTCACGCACTGCTGCAAGGACGTGCCGGAGACGGCGTACCGTCTGGCCGAGCGCTTCTGGCCCGGGCCGCTGACGATGATCCTGCCGAAGGCGGACTGCGTACCGCTCGTCACCACCGGCGGGCTGGAGACGGTCGGTATGCGCTGCCCGGATCACGCGGTCACGCGCGCGATCATCGCCGCCGCGGGCGTGCCGGTCGCCGCGCCGAGCGCGAATACCTCCGGCCGGCCGAGCTGTACGACCGCCGCGCACGTCCGCGAGGACATGGACGACAGGATCGACGGCGTGGTGGACGGGGGAGCCTGCCGCGTGGGCGTGGAATCGACCATCATCGACCTCACCTGTACGCCGCCGCGGCTGCTTCGTCCGGGCGGCCTGCCGCTCGAGGACTTGTGCGCCGTGCTCGGCGAGGTCGCGGTGGATAAGGCGGTCACGCAGCAGATGGCGGCGGGGGAGAAGCCACGCGCGCCGGGCATGAAGTACCGCCACTACGCGCCGAAGGCGCCCGTCACGGTCGTCACTGGAGCGCCCCGCGCGAGCGCGCGGCGGCTGCTCGCCGAGCTTGGCGAGCTGGAAGGCGTGATCTGCTTCGACGAGTTCGCGCCGCTGTTCGCGGGACATATCGTCCACCGGCTCGGCGCGAGCGGGGATAAGCTCGCGCAGTCGCAGCGCGTGTTCGACGCGCTGCGGACCTTCGACGCGACCGACGTGCCCGCCATCTGGGCGCAGTGTCCCGACAGCGCGGGGCTTGGCCTCGCGGTGGGGAACCGGCTGAAAAAGGCCGCGGGCTTCCACACGGAGAATGCGGGCGGCGCGCACGTGCTCGGCATCACCGGCGGCACCGGCGCGGGCAAGACGACGCTGCTCCATGCGCTTGAGCGGCGCGGCGCGCTCGTGCTCGACTGCGACGCGGTGTATCACGAGCTGCTGTGCACCGACGAAGCGCTGCGAGGCGACCTCACCGCCGCGTTCGGGGACGTGTTCGCGCCCGGCGGCTTGGATCGGCAAAAGCTGGGCAAAATAGTGTTTGGCGACGCCGCCGCGCTCGCGCGGCTCGACGGGATCGTGTTCCGCCATCTGCCCCGCGCGCTCGCGCGGCGCATGGAAGAGAGCGGCGCGGCGCTTATCGCTCTCGACGCCATCAAGCTCGTCGAGAGCGGGCTGGGGACGATCTGCGACGCGACGGTCGCGGTCACGGCGCCGGAGGAGGTGCGCGTAAGGCGCATCATGACGCGCGACGGCATCTCCGAGGACTACGCCCGCGCGCGCGTCAGGGCGCAGCGGAGCGAGGAGGAATTCCGCGCGGACTGCGGTGCGGTCTTTGAAAACAACTACCCGACCTTCGCGCAGGCGGAGCTTGCCGCGGAGGAATTTCTGGATACCATCATCAAAAGCTGTAAGGAGGATTGAACCATGGCGGAGAAGAAAAAGAACGAGTGGGCGGAAAAGCTCGCCTACGCGCCGAAAAACGGCTACGAGCGGTTGAGCGCCGAGGAGGAAAGGGCGATGCACGCCTACTGCGAGGACTACAAGGATTTCCTCAACAACGGCAAGACCGAGCGGCTGTGCGTGGAGTACTGCATCAAGCTGGCCGAGGAGCGAGGCTTCGTGCCCTATAAGAGGGGCATGGCGCTCAGAACCGGCGACAAGGTCTATTATAACAACAGGGGTAAGGCGATCATGCTTGCGGTCATCGGCGAGCAGGAGCTCAGCCGCGGCGCGAACATCGGCGCGGCGCACACCGACGCACCCCGTCTCGATCTCAAGCCCCGCCCGCTCTACGAGGAGGCGGAGCTGGCGTATTTCAAGACGCACCACTACGGCGGCATCCGCAAGTACCATTGGGTGACGATCCCGCTCGAGCTGCACGGCGTGGTCGTGCGTGGGGACGGTTCGACGGTCGCTGTTCACATCGGCTCGGACGAGAGCGATCCGCAGTTCATCATCAACGACCTGCTGCCGCACCTCGGGCGCGAGCAGGGCAAAAAACCGCTCAACGAGGCTATTCCGAGCGAGAGCCTGAATCTGCTCGTCGGCGGCCGTCCGCTCGCGGGGGAGGACTGCTCGGACCGCTTCAAGCTCAACGTGCTCAAGCTCCTCAACGAGAAGTACGGCATCGTGGAGGAGGATCTGATCTCCGCCGAGCTGGAGGTCGTGCCCGCGGGCAAGGCGCGCGACGTCGGCTTCGACCGCAGCTTCATCGCCTCCTACGGCCACGACGACCGTGTGTGCGCCTACGCCGAGCTTGCCGGCATTTTCGACGCGAAGAAGCCCGGACGCACCGCCGTCTGCATCTTCGCGGACAAGGAGGAGATCGGCTCCGAGGGCGTTTCCGGTATGCTCTCGCAGGCATTCGACAAGTTCATGGCGGACCTGTGCGAGAGTCAGGGCGTCGCTCTGCGCGACTGCCTTGCGAACTCCTTCTGCCTGAGCGCGGACGTGACTGCGGCCTACGATCCCAATTTCGCCGACGTGTACGATAAGCGCAACGCCGCGTTCGTCAACTACGGCGTGGGCCTTTGCAAGTACACCGGCGCGGGCGGCAAGTCGGGCGCGAGCGACGCCTCGGCCGAGGTCGTGGGGCGTGTGCGCAGGCTGCTCAACGACAACGGCGTTTTCTGGCAGATGGCGGAGCTGGGCAAGACGGACGCAGGCGGCGGCGGTACGGTCGCAAAATTTATGGCGCAGCGCAACATCGACACGCTCGACGCGGGCGTTCCGGTGCTCTCGATGCACGCGCCTTACGAGACGGTCGCCAAGCTCGACTGCTACATGACCTACAAGACCATGCGCGTGATCTTTGAACAGAATTGACAAACTGCTAAGAACCGCGCGGAATTTTCCCGCGCGGTTTTTCTTGCATCTCCCGCGCGGCTGTGTTACACTGAAACACAGATACGCAGAAAGGACGTCCCTGTCATGCTCAAAATTTTTACCGATACCTCGGCCAATCTGCCGCTTGCGCTGCTGCGGGAGTACGGCATCACAGTCATTCCGTTCTCATACACGGTGAACGGCGCACAGGCGGAATACTCGGAGGAAACGGACTTCGACGGCGCAGCCTTCTACGGCGCCATGCGTCAGGGCGCCGAGGTCAAGACCTCAATGGTCAACCCTGCGACGGCGGCTGAATTTTTCACCCGCGCGCTCGAACAGGGCGACGATGTGCTCTACATCGGGATGTCCGGCGGCATCAGCGGTACGGCGCACGCCGCCGCGCTCGCGGCGGAGGAGCTGCGCGAGCGGTATCCGAATGCGAAGATCGCCGCCATCGACACCTACGCCGCCTCGCTCGGCGAGGGGCTTTTCGTGCTCGACGCGGCGGAGCTGCTGCGCGAGGGCAAAAGCTTTGATGAGATCGTTGCGCGGGTATTGGAGCGGCGGCCCCATATGTGCCAGTTCTTCACGGTGGACGATCTCAACTACCTAAAGCGCGGCGGACGCATTTCCGGCGCGGCGGCGCTGGTCGGCACGGTGCTGGGCATCAAGCCCATCCTGCGCGGCGACGAGACGGGACACATCGTTGCCTGCGGCAAGGTGCGCGGCAACCGGAGAGCCTATGCGGAGCTGGCGGACTATTTCGACAAGCGCGCGCTGGACAAGGCTGCACGCATCGGCATCGCCCACGCGGACAATCAGGAGGGCACGGATCATCTGCTCGGCCTTCTGCGCGAGAAGGGCCTCACGGGCGAGTGTCTGGAGGTCTGCTACGAGCCGGTGACAGGCAGTCATGTCGGACCGGGCACGGTGGCGCTCTTTTTCTACGGTACGGAAAAATAATGAATATATCGGAAACATAGCGGGAAAGCATACGGCGCGCTGTATGCTTTCTCATTTTTCTGCAAATCCTACCTCGTAAGAAAAGAGGAGGGATGCGCCATGACGGAACCGACAAAGCCGAACGGGAGCGAGGAGCAGAAAAACACCCCTGAGCAGACGCCGCCCATGCAGCCCATCGTGGATATGGGGGCCGTGACTACGCGCACCGTGCGCGGTACGGTCTACTGCCTGACCGTCGTCGGGCAGATCGAAGGACACAGCCTGCTGCCGAACACGGTGAAAACGACGAAATACGAGCACGTTCTGCCGCTGCTCGCGGCGCTCGACGAGAGTGAGGAGATCGACGGCGTGCTGTTCCTGCTCAACACCTGCGGCGGCGACGTAGAGGCGGGGCTGGCAATCGCGGAGCTGATCGCGGGCATGAAAAAGCCGACGGTATCGCTCGTGCTTGGCGGGGGACATTCCATCGGCGTGCCGCTGGCGGTCGCACCGAAGCGCTCGCTCATCGCGCCGAGCGCGTCCATGACCGTCCACCCCATCCGCACGAACGGCACGCTCATCGCCGCGCCGCAGACCTACCACTATTTTGACCGCCTTCAGGAACGCATCGTGCGCTTTGTGACGAAAAATTCCGGTATTTCCGAGGAAAAGCTCCTCGCGCTCATGCTTGCCGCCGAGGATATGGCAGCGGACGTCGGCAGCATCCTTTACGGCGAGGAGGCGGTGGCGTGCGGTCTGATCGACCGCGTCGGCACGCTTGCCGACGCCTACGAGGAGCTTTACGCGCTCATCGCCGAGGTTCGCGCGGCGAAAGAGCCGCGGCGCGGCAGACCTCCGCGGAGAAAAGAACCGTAAAAAAGACGCCGACAGGCGTCTTTTTTTACACTCTGTTCATCATTCGCACTTGAAAAGAGAAAGGGGGCCGAAACGCGGAAACTCGCGGAAGCTGCAAATTCCTCTTGTTATTCCGGAACATATCGTATATAATACCATTGATTACGCAATCACGGAACCTCGTTTCCAAACGCAGCTTTGCAGAAAGGATGCGCGAATATGATAGAATTGAAAAATGAAAAGGGCAGTATCCTCGTGAGCGACACCGCGCTCTCGAGCATCACCGGCGCGGCGGCGACAAGCTGCTTCGGCGTGAAGGGCATGGCCTACCGCTCCATGACGGACGGCCTTGTCCATCTCCTGCGCCGCGAGGCGATGAGCAAGGGCGTCCACATCACGCAGCATGAGGACAACGAGATCTCCATTGAGCTGCACATCGTCGTCGAGCACGGCGTGAACATTTCGGCGGTCTGCCATGCCATCATCGGTCAGGTGCGCTACCTTGTCACCGAGAATACCGGCGCGGTCGTGCGCGGCGTGAACGTCTGCGTCGACAGCATGACCATGTAAGGAGGGACGTTTCCTATGCACGATACCATTACCGGACCTGTTTTTCAGGAGATGCTGCTCTTCGGCGCGGCTTCGATCGCCAGAGAAAAGCAGAGCATCAACGACCTGAATGTTTTCCCCGTGCCGGACGGCGACACGGGTACCAATATGAGCCTGACCATGCACGCAGCGGCGCAGGAGCTGCAAAAGCGCAGCCCCGCGACCGTCGAGCTGGCCTCGTCCATCACCGCCAGCGCCCTGCTGCGCGGCGCGCGCGGGAACTCCGGCGTCATTCTCTCGCTGCTCTTCCGCGGAATGTCCAAGAGCCTCAAGGGCTGCGTCACTGCGGACGGCTGCACCTTCGCCGCCGCCATGCAGGAGGGCGTGAGCGCCGCCTACAACGCGGTCATGAAGCCCGCCGAGGGCACCATCCTGACCGTTTCCCGCCTCGCCGCGGACCGCGCGATGGAGGCCAGCGCCGAGCGCAACAGCGTGGAGTACGTCATCGAGCAGGCCATCGCGCAGGGCGAGGAAACGCTGCGCGCGACCGTTGACATGAATCCCGTGCTCAAGAAGGCCGGCGTCGTGGATGCGGGCGGCAAGGGCTTCCTCGTGATCCTCAAGGGAATGCTCGCCGCGCTGCGCGGCGAAACCATGCCCAAACTCGAGGCCGAGCACGCCGCGCGGGACAGGGCGGATTTCGCCTCCATCGGGGACGAGGACATCACCTTTGCCTTCGACACCGTGTTCATCGTCCGCCGCATTGACGACCGTTCCATCGAGCCGTTCCGCGAATTTCTGAACGGCATCGGCGACAGCCTCGTGATCGGTGAGGACGACGAAGCGTTCAAGGTTCACGTCCATACCGACACCCCGGGCGTCGCGCTCACCGAGGCGCAGAGGTACGGCACGCTTGAGCTTGCCAAGATCGAGAATATGCGCACGCAGGCCGAGGATCTCGCCGCGGGCCGTAAAGCGCAGAGCACTGACGATCTTGAGGAGGACGACCACGGCTGCGCCGTTCCCGCCCCGCAGGAGGAGCAGGAGCTCAAGCCCTTCGGCTTTCTCGCCGTGTGCGCGGGCGACGGCCTTGCCGCCGTGTTCGCGGACCTCGGCGCGGACGGTATCGTGAACGGCGGGCAGACGATGAATCCCTCCACCGAGAGTATCCTCACCGAGGTCGAGAAGATCGCGGCGGAGACGGTCTTCGTCCTGCCGAATAACAAAAACATCGTCATGGCCGCGCAGCAGTGCGCGGGCCTGAGCGAGAAAAAGGTCGTCGTCGTTCCGACCGCGACCGTGCCGCAGGGCATCAGCGCGATGATGGCGGTCGATCCCGACGAAACGGACGCCGGCACGATCGAAGCGGCGATGAATGCCGCGGCCGCGGCCGTCACCACGGCGCAGATCACCTACGCCGCGCGCAACAGCGAGTTCGACGGATTCGCCATCCGCGAGGGCGACTATCTCGCGCTCCTTGAGGGCAAGCTCTTTGCTACGGATACCAGCATCGACGCGGCGCTCGATAAGCTCGCCGCCGAGGCTGACAGCCGCGGCGCGGAGTTCGTAAACCTCTTCTACGGCCTTGACGTGAGCGAGGAGGACGCGCGGGCGGCGGGCGAGCGCTTCGCCAAACTCTGCCCGGGCGCGGAGCTCAATGTGATCGGCGGCGGTCAGCCGGTGTACTACTACATCATTTCGATGGAATAAGCGAAGAAAAGGGAGGGAAAGGCACGGCCTTTCCCTCCCTTTTTACATTGCGCCCGAAAGCAGACAGAGCATGGCGCGGGCGTGGCGGTACTCGTCCTGCGAGAACTCCAGCAAAAGCTGCTGCAAGCAGGGATCGAGCGTCTCCTGCGCGGCGCGGCGGTAGTTGAAGCCGCCGCAGGCCTCCTCGTGATAGCGCCCGCGCAGCGCGGCACAGTAGCCCTCGTAGCGCAGCGGCGGACAGCAGACCGCGGGGCAGTACCGCTCGCCGGTGATGAGATACACCGCGGCAAGCAGCCGCCGGGCGTGCCGCTCCTCGTCCGCGGCGACGGCGAGGAATACCCGCCGGGCCTCCTGCGTCGGCGCGCGCCGCGCGAGGAAAAGGCATTCCCGCCGGTCGGCGAGCTCCTCGCGGATAAAGCCCTGTAAGACCTCCAGCGACTCCAGCGCCGCCGTGCCCATGCAGCAGGGATCGGTCTGCGCGCCGGGGAGCGTCAGCTCGGCGTTCCGCTCCGGTGCGCTCATGCCCGTCTCCGCCGCCGCGCGGGCCTCGGGATAGGGGTTCAGCGTCGGGGCTACCCGCTGCCAGACGCGCTCGCAGCGGCGGTAATCGTAGGCGGCGTTCTGCGCCGCGGACAGCTCGTTTTCCATAGATTGGTCCCTCCTCGTTTTTCTCGTTTATCTTATGCGGGGCGGGCTCGTCACTTTTCATTGATTTTTTCCGCAAAAGCTGGTAAACTATATATCGTTTTGAAATTCTCGGAAAATTTTTGCGGTGAAAGCGGCAAAGTGTGGCATTTGCAACTTTCTATTTCCCGGGAAAGCGCTATACTTTTGATAAACTCCAAGGCAGGCAGGAGGAAATTCCATGTTAGAGCTGAAAAATATCACCTACACCGTCTCCACGCCGGAAAGCGGCGAGCAGACCATCTTAAAGGACGTGAGCGTGACCATTCCAGATGGCAAGCTCATCGTCTTTACAGGCCCCAACGGCGGCGGCAAAACGACGCTCGCCAAGGTCATCATGGGCCTTGTCACGCCGACGGGCGGGCAGATTCTCTGGAACGGCGAGGACATCACCGCGCTCGACATCACCGCCCGCGCGAAGCTCGGCATCAGCTACGGCTTTCAGCAGCCGCCGCGCTTCAAGGGCATCACCGTGCGCGACCTGCTGACCATCGCCGGCGGCAACCAGAAGCTCACCAAGGACCAGTGCTGCCGCTATCTCACGCAGGTCGGCCTGTGCGCGAACGATTACCTCGACCGCGAGGTGGACGTGTCCCTCTCCGGCGGCGAGGTCAAGCGCATTGAGATCGCGACGCTGCTCGCGCGTCACTCCGCGCTGATGATTTTCGACGAGCCGGAGGCCGGCATCGACCTGTGGAGCTTTGCCCGCCTGACCGAGACCTTCCAGGCGATTCACCGCAACGGAGATGCGGCAATGATCATTATCTCGCATCAGGAGCGGATCATTCGGCTGGCGGATGAAGTCGTGATGATTGCAAACGGCAGAGTTGCCGGACAGGGAAGTGCCGCGGAAATGCTGGAGCAGATTCAGGATGACAGCAGCAACAGCTGCACCTGTATGT
>CAVKBJ010000117.1:0-7874 GCA_963654505.1 Lachnospiraceae bacterium | reverse complement strand
AGCGTATCATTCAGCTCGCCGACGAGATCATCGTGGTCGGCGGCGGCGAGATCAAACACCGCGGCACGACGGAGGAGATATTCCCCCTCATCATGGCCGACACGCTCGGCTCCTGCCCCGTGCTGAACCGCTGAGAAAGGAGTGAACGAATTATGTTGACCGAAATCGACTCCCGCCTTCTGGAAAAGATCGCCGACCTCACGGGCAAGCCCGTGGGCGCATTTAATATCCGCAAGGACAGCGGCTGCGAGGCCCGCCAGTCCACCGAGCATATCGAGATCACCCCCCAGCCGGAGGGCAAGAGCGGCATCATTATCCGCGTCAAGCCCGGCACGAAGGGCGAGCAGTGCCACATTCCCGTCATCATCAGCAAGACCGGCCTTTCCGAGATGGTCTACAACGACTTCTACATCGGCGAGGACTGCGACGTGGACATCGTCGCCGGCTGCGGCATTCACAACTCCGGCTGCGACGAGAGCCGCCACGACGGCGTGCATACCTTCTATGTCGGCAAAAATTCCCATGTCCACTACGCCGAAAAGCACTACGGCGAGGGCGACGGCAACGGCAGAAACGTGATGAACCCGCAGACCATCGTATACCTTGAGGAGGGCGCGAGCATTCAGATGGAGACCGTCCAGATCCGCGGCATCGACTCCACTAAGCGCTACACCAAGATCGTCTGCGGCAAGGACGCTGAGGGTGTCGTCACCGAGCGCCTGCTCACCCACGGCCATCAGGAGGCCACGAGCGACATGGAGATCGTGCTCGACGGCGAGAACTCCCGCGGGCGCGTCATCTCGCGCTCCGTCGCGCAGGACGAGTCGAGCCAGCTTTTCTATCCCCGCATGATCGGCAATGCCAAGTGCTTCGGCCATGTGCAGTGCGACTCGATCATCATGGGCAGCGCGAAGATCCGCTCGATCCCCGAGATCGCGGCGAACTCCACCGACGCCCAGCTCATCCACGAGGCCGCCATCGGCAAAATCGCCGGCGACCAGCTTTTGAAGCTCCAGACACTCGGCCTGACCGCCGAGGAGGCGGAGGACACCATCCTCAAGGGTTTCCTCGCGTAAAGGACCCAAAACAGACGGCAAAAAAGGACTCTGTACCGTTCGTACAGAGTCCTTTTTTTCATTCCGTTTTACCGGTAATCGCTCACGAGAAACAGTGGCTTGACGGTCACGACCTCGTCGTATTCCTCCTGCTCTACCTGCACGCCGGCGTTGAGGGCGCGGAGGTCGGACTTGAGCACGTCGAGCGCTTCGTCCCTGCTCTGCGCGCGGCCCTCGCGCAGAATACGGATCATGCGGTCGAGCACGACCGGGTGCGCGTAGCGGGCGGGGAGAGGAAAGTCCTCTGGCAGAACGCCCGCCACAGCGGTCTGCGCCTCCCCCCACGCGCGCTCAACGGCCCTGCGGTTGTTCTTCGCCGTGGGCAGAACGTGCGCGCCCGAGAAGAAGAACACGGCGGCAAAGCCGAAAAGAGCGAAGTAAACGCCGAAATCGCCGCCGCTGCGCCACGAGACGATACCGTACACCAGCGACGCCGCGCCCGCGAGGACGATCGCCAGCGCGACGTAGCGGTAGGCGGGGTTTGTGCGCTCGTTGACGCGCTTGGCCCTGGCCGCGGCGGAGAGCCGCGCGGTCAGCTCGGGATAGCCGCAGAGAAAGCTGCGGGCGCGCTCCAGCTCCTCGCGGGCGCTCTGCGCCTGCGGGGTCAGCTCCTTGAGATAGCGGGCGGCCTCGCGCGCACGCTTTTCCGCCAGCCGGCGCTCGCCCTCTACGCTTAGACGCGGGATCTCAGGGCGCACCTCCTCCAGATAGGCGAGCAGCTCGTCCACGTCCTCCTCGCGCTTGAAGGTACACTGCTTCTCCTGCCCGTCGTACTGCACGACGAGATAGGGGATGGAGCCAAAAACGCCCTTGCCGCTGAAGCCGCCGCGGCTCATCGCCACGCGCTTGAACACGCGGCGCACGGAGCCGAAGGCGACGTAAAAATGCCGGTCGATGAGAAGATCATTGAGATACAGTGCCTTTTCTCCCACGCCGCAGGACCCGAAGCGTCGGCAGGACTTTCGGTCCGCGGCGGCTGTCTCCGGCGCAAGGACGGTGTTTCCAAGGCGTACAGGTGCAAAGCTCATAATGCCTCCTCCGAAGTTGGGCAAAGCGGCGGGAGGAATGCTCTCGCCGCTTTGCGGAATGATGGTTCTTTCTTACTGATGCAGGGTATCGTAATGCGGCTGGGTGTGGCGCTTCTTGATGGTGTACAGGAAGATGCCGAGGAACAGGGCGGCGACCAGAACGCCGATGGGGTAGGCGACCGCGGTGTTGTAAACGACCGCGCCATCGACCGTTTTGTTGATGAGCTTGCCGAGACACTCGTTGCCCAGCAGGAAGTAGGTGGCGGAAACGGCGCTCATGAAGGTCGCGGGAACGGCAGTGATCCAGTAATTCTTCTTTTCATAGAAGAGATACATGGAGGCGGCCCACAGCACGATCATGGCGAGGGTCTGATTGGTCCAGCTGAAGTAACGCCAAATGATGGTGTAGTCGATCTTGCCCAGCGCGTTGCCGATGCCGAGGAAAGCACCGACGCCGAGCACGGGAACGCAGAGGACCAGACGGTTCTTCCAGCTCTTCTGATCCATCTTGAGCCAGTCGGCCAGCACCAGACGGGCGGAGCGGAACGCGGTATCGCCGGAGGTGATGGGGCAGGCGATGACGCCGAGCATGGCGAGCGCGGTGCCGATCCCGCCCATCGTCTTGGAGCACACGTCGTAAATAGCGGCGGATTGGCCGTTGGAAAGCGCTTCGGCAAGGCCGGTGTTCAGACCGCCGGTGACTTCATAGAGCGCGCAGCCGGCGGCAGCCCAGATCAGGGCGATGATGCCCTCGGAGACCATCGCACCGTAGAACACGAAGTGGCCCTGCTTCTCGCTCTTCATGCAGCGGGCCATCAGCGGACTCTGCGTGGCATGGAAACCGGAGATCGCGCCGCAGGCGACGGTGATGAACATGAAGCTCCAAATGGGGGTGCCGGAGGGATGCATGGAACCGAAGTGGCTCCACAGCTCGGGGATGGTGTAGGCGGGGTTGACGAAGATGCCGATGGCTACGCCGAGCGCCATGACGATCAGGCAGATACCGAACACGGGGTAGATCTTGCCGATGATCTTATCAATGGAAAGGAAAGTCGCGATGAGGTAATAGGTCAGAACGATGATGAGCCAGAACAGCGTCGTGGAGACAAGGCCGGTGTGACCGCCGTTCTTGAACAGGGTCACGATCAGTCCGGCGGGGCCGACGGCGAACACCGTGCCGACCATGATCAGCAGTACCACGCTGAACACGCGCATGACGTTCTTCATCGCGCCGCCGAGGTAAATGCCGGAGATCTCGGAGATGGACGCGCCGTTGTTGCGCTCGCTCATCATACCGGAGAAATAATCGTGGACGCCGCCGGCGAAGATGGTGCCGAAAGTGATCCACAAAAACACGATGGGCCCCCACAGGGCGCCCTGCAATGCGCCGAAGATGGGACCGAGGCCGGCGATGTTCAGAAGCTGGATCATGAACAGCTTCCACTCCGGCATGACCACGTAGTCCACGCCGTCGTTGATCTTGACGGCGGGAGTTTCGCGGTCGTCGGGACCGAAGGTATTCTCCACGACCTTGCCGTAGACAAGGTATCCGCAGATCAGCAGGGCAAGACAGATCAGAAAGCTAATCATTTGTACGCTCCTCCTTATTTTTCTCAGTTTTTCCTATGAATAATGCGGATATTCGTCAACTGGAAACGTTTCCATCTGACGCCACAAATCATAGCACGAAAGAAAAAAAGGTCAAGAGACAAAAGAGACAAAAATTCGACAGAGTTTTTATGCAGTTTTTATGCGGCTTACTTAGCCGAAGTATTTCCGACGGAACGGCACCTCGTCGGCGATGAACTCCCTCCCGCGCAGGTAGTTAAGGACGCCCGCGTCGGTGGGGAGGTCGAAGCGCAGGCGGTAGGAGTAGAGCGCCTGCTGCGTTTCCCCGTAGCGGCGGTTGACGCTGCCGACGCCGTACTTGCCGTCGCCGAGCAGGGGGTGGCCCATGTCGGCAAAGCTCGCGCGGATCTGATGGGTGCGTCCGGTGAGCAGCTCGACCTCGACAAGCGAGAGCCGCTCGCGCGTTTCCAGCGTTTCGTAGAGTGTCACGGCGCTGCGTCCGTCCGGCACGGGATGGCGGTAGACGCGCACGGTGTTCGTCTTGCTGTCCTTGCGCAGAAAGCGCTCGATGCGCCCCTTGGGCGGCTCTGGCGTGCCGAGACAGATGCAGAGATAGAACTTGGACAGCTCGCGGTCACGGATCTTCTCATTTAATATGCGCAGAGACTCGGCGTTCTTCGCGGCGATCACGATGCCGCCGGTGTTGCGGTCGATGCGGTTGCACAGTGCGGGGGTGAAGGCGTTTTCCTCGCGCGGCCGCCACTCGCGCTTCTGATAGAGATAGGCGAGCAGGTGGTTGACGAGCGTGTTGACCTTCTCGTGCTCGTCGGCGTGGACGACCTGACCGGCGGGCTTGTCGAGCAGGAGGAGGTTCTCGTCCTCATAAATAATGTGCAGCCGGGGCGCGGCGATGGTGAGGTAGACGTTCTCCTCGCTCGGCGATTCAAAAAACTCGTCGTTGAGGTAGAGCTGGAGCGTGTCGCCCTCGCGCAGACGGTAGTCGCGCTCGGCGCGCGCGCCGTTGACCTTGATGCGCTTGAGCCGGATGTACTTCTGCGCCAGCGAGGCGGGAAGCAGGGGGACGGCCTTGAGCAGAAAGCGGTCGAGCCGCTGATCGGCGTCGTTTTTATGAATGGTAAGCTCTCGCATGGTGCGGCTCCTTTCGCGCGCAAAAACACTTTGAGGCCATTCTACGATACCTGCCGTCAAATGTAAAGAAAAGCGGAGAAAAAAGCTGTAAAAAATCCTCAAAAAATGTTTGACATTTAGAAGCCCGTCCTCTATAATACTACTCGTGTCATTGCGAGGTGTATCATGCTTTTAGATGTCAGACGAATCGTTAACACCCCCGGAGGCAGAATTGATCTCCGCTTTGAGCAGGACTTTTCTGATGTGGACTTCGGCGGCGTGTGTCCGGCCGTTCGGCCTGTCTTAGTGGTAGGGCAGGTGCGGAACATCGCGGGGATGCTTCGTTTGGAGCTGACGCTTGATACGACGCTTTCGGCTGTGTGCGACCGTTGTGGCGAGCCGTTCGACAAGCCCTTTCACCTTGACTGCGAGTATCTGCTCGCGGCCGAGCTGGAGGACGAGGACAACGACGAGATATTGCTGCTCGACGAGGGCACGGTCGATGTGGGAGAGCTCTCCCGCGAGGTGTTCATCCTCAATATGCCCACAAAGCTGCTTTGCGGAGACGATTGCAGGGGTCTGTGTCCCAGCTGCGGCGTGAACCTCAACCGTGAGGTCTGCCGCTGCAAAAAGGAAGTGGACCCGCGGCTCGCAAAGCTGGCACAGCTGCTCGAATGAGCGGAAACAACAAGTAATTTTTGCTGCGATCACGCAGTTTTCGATCAAGGAGGTGTCAACATGGCAGTCCCCAAGGGGAAAGTATCCCGCGCAAGACGCGATAAGAGACGTTCTTCTCATTGGAAGCTGGAGGTTCCGGGTCTCGTCGCCTGCCCGAAGTGCGGCGCGCTGCGCCTGCCTCACAGAATGTGCAAGGAGTGCGGTACCTACAATGGCCGTCAGGTCAAGGTCGTCAAGTCCAACGTTGCTGCGGAGTAAGCACATCGGAAAATGATTTACCAAAAAACGAGCGGGAGGAGCGATCCTCCCGCTTGCTTTTTGCGTCCGCGCATAAAGCGCAAAGTTCGCGCAAAAAATGGCTCCGTTTTCCTTGCGAAAACGGAAAGGATACGCTATACTATATCAGTCAGACCATGCAAAAAAGGAGGGTGACCGCGTGAGCACGATCATTACAGCCGTCGATGCGGGCTCGCCCGCCGAGCGCGCCGGCATCAAGACCGGCGAGCAGCTTTTGAAGCTCAACGGGCACAAGATCGTTGACGTGCTGGACTATCGCTTCTTCTGCTACGATCCGGTCGTGACCGTCGAGGTGAAGGAGGGCTGCGGCGCGGTCTATCATAAGACCATCCGCAAGGAGGAGGGCGAGGATCTCGGCCTCAATTTCGACACCTATCTGATGGACGAGCCGCGCCCCTGCTCCAATCACTGCGTGTTCTGCTTCGTCGATCAGATGCCGCCGGATATGCGCGACACGCTCTATTTTAAGGACGACGACGCGCGGTTGAGCTTCCTCATGGGCAACTACATCACGCTCACCAACCTCACCGAGCGCGAGGCGCAGCGCATCATCGACCTGCGCATCAGTCCCATTAACGTTTCCGTGCAGGCGACCGAGCCGCAGCTCCGGCGCACGCTGCTGGGGAATAAGGACGCCGATAAGAGCCTTGCGTATATGCGCGCCTTCGGCGAGGCCGGCATTGAGATGAACGGCCAGATCGTCGTCTGCCCCGGCTGGAACGACGGGGAGCATCTGCGCCGCAGCATCGAGGATCTGATGGATATAGGCTTCAACTCCTGCTCCGTCGTGCCGGTGGGACTGACGAAGTTCCGCAAGGGCCTTGCGCGGCTCCAACCGGTGACAAAGGAAAAGGCGGGGGAGATCATCGACCTTGTGGACGAGTACGGCGCGAAGTGCCTGAAAAAATACGGCACGCGGAGGTTCTTCTGCGCCGATGAATTTTATATCAAGGCGGAGCGTCCGCTGCCGGATGAGAACTACTACGAGGACTATCAGCAGCTCGACAACGGCGTCGGTATGCTGCGGAGCACTATGAACGAGTTCCTCCGCGGGCTGGACGATGTGGAGAGCGGCGATGTGCCGGGCTTTACCATCGCGACGGGCTGCGCCGCCGAGCCGTTCATCGCTCGGCTGGTGGAGGAGGCAAAGAAGAAATTCCCGCAGCTTCGCGGCGAGGTCGTCGGCATCGTGAACGACTTTTTCGGGCACACCATCACGGTCTCCGGCCTTGTGACCGCGCAGGACCTTATCGCGCAGCTCAAGGACCGTCCCACGCTCGGCGAGCGCGTGCTGATCCCCGCGAATATGCTCCGCCACGGCGAGGGCGTGTTCCTCGACGACTATACCATCGCGCAGGTCGAGCAGGCGCTCGGCCGCCCGCTGGTCATTTCGGAGACGGACGGCTATTCGCTCTGCGACGCGATCTTCACGCCCACCCCGTAAAATCCCCAATCAGAGGAGGCATATCATCATGTCCAAACCCATCGTTGCCATCGTCGGCCGACCGAACGTCGGCAAGTCGATGCTTTTCAATAAGCTCATCGGCCAGCGCCTTTCCATCGTGGAGGATACGCCCGGCGTCACCCGCGACCGCATCTACGGCGAGTGCGAGTGGTGCGGTCACAAATTCACGCTCGTCGATACCGGCGGCATCGAGCCGCGTACCGACAGCCAGATTTTGACCTTCATGCGCGAGCAGGCGCAGATCGCCATCGAGAACGCGACGGTCATCATTTTCCTCACCGACATCAAGACCGGCCTCACGGCCTCCGATCAGGAGGTCGCGAATATGCTTCTGCGCTCGCGCAAGCCCATCGTGCTGGCGGTGAACAAGATGGACTCCGTCGGCGCGCTGAATCCGGATTATTACGAGTTCTACAACCTCGGTCTCGGCGATCCGATCGCCGTTTCCGCCGTCCACGGCCACGGCACGGGCGATCTGCTCGACGCCTGCGTGGCCTATTTTCCCGCGGAGGAGGAGACGGAGGAGGAGAGCGACGTTCTCAAGGTCGCCATCATCGGCAAGCCGAACGTCGGCAAATCCTCGCTTACGAACCG
>CAVKBJ010000116.1:0-4234 GCA_963654505.1 Lachnospiraceae bacterium | reverse complement strand
CGGCAAAGCCCTCGCGGAGCAGCAGATAGGCGAGCTTCGTTTTCGTGCTCCTGGTCATCATTTTTTTCAGCTCGCCGCCGAGGAGCTTGGCCGTGCCCTCCACGGTTTTAAGCATGATGTTGCCGCTGTAGCCGTCGGCCACAAGCACGTCGCAGCCGCCCGCGAGCGCGGTGTTGGCCTCGACGTTGCCGACGAAGTTGAGGCGTCCCTGCTCCCCCGCCTCCGTCAGGCGGGCGAAGGTCTCGTGGCGCAGCGCGTCGCCCTTGCTCGGCTCCGCGCCGATGTTCAACAGCCCCACGCGCGGCTTGTCCACACCCAGCACCCGCTCGGCATAGTAGCTGCCGAGATAGGCAAATTGCAGAAGATACTCGCTCGTACACTCGGCGTTCGCGCCGCAGTCGATCAGAACGGCCTTGCCCGTCGCGGTCGGGATGGTCGGCGCGAGCGCCGCGCGGCGCAGACCCCGGATGCGCTTGACCACAAGCGTCGCGCCCGCGAGCAGCGCGCCGGTGGAGCCGGCGGAGATGAATCCGTCCGCCTGCCCGTCGCGCAGCAGGTTCAGCCCGACCGTGAGCGAGGAGTCCTTCTTCTGCTTGAAAGCGGTGGCGGGATCGTCGCAGATCTCCACGACCTCCTCGGCGTTGGCGATCTCGATGCCCTGCGGGACCTCCTTGCAGCCGACCTTCTCCAGCTCACGCAGAATGTCCGCCGTGCGGCCGGTGAGAACGATGTCCGCGCCGTATTTCTCACGCGCGAGCAGCGCGCCGCGGACGGGGGCCTCGGGTGCGAAGTCGCCGCCCATTGCGTCAATGATGATTTTCATATCTTACTCCTTTACCCCGTCAAGGACGGTATCGTGCAGCCGGTCGATGATCTCCAGCGAGCGGCGGGAAAGCTCCGCGTTCTTGCTGCGCTTGCCCCTGACGCGGTGATCCAGCGGCGGAATGATGCCGAAATTGACGTTCATCGGCTGGAAATCGGTCACGCTCGTGTCGCTCACGTACGCTCCCAGCGCGCCGATGGCGGTCTCGCGCGGAAAGTCCACGGGAGCAAGTTCCGTCAGCCGCCGCGAGGTCTCCACTCCCGCAAGGAAACCGGACGCGGCGGACTCAACGTAGCCCTCCACGCCGGTCATCTGTCCGGCGAACGAGATGCGGCCGTCCGCGATGAGCCGGTAATAGCGGTCAAGCAGTCCCGGCGAGCGGAGATATGTGTTGCGGTGCATCACGCCGTAGCGCACGAACTCCGCGTTTTTGAGCGCGGGAATCATCGAAAAGACGCGCTTCTGCTCCGAAAAGCGCAGGTGCGTCTGAAAGCCGACGAGGTTATAGATGCTGCCCTCGGCGTTGTCGCGCCGGAGCTGCACGACCGCGTAAGGCTCGCGTCCGGTCTTGGGATCGCGCAGTCCGCGCGGCTTGAGCGGGCCGAAGCAGAGCGTGTCGTGCCCGCGGCGGGCCATGACCTCAACGGGCATACAGCCCTCGAACACGCGCTTATCCTCAAAGCCGTGGACAGGAGCCTCCTCCGCCGTGGTGAGTGCGCTCCAGAAGGCGTCGTACTCCTCCGCGGTCATGGGGCAGTTGATGTAGTCCGCCGTGCCCTTATCATAGCGTGAGGCGAACCATGCGCTCGACATATCCACGCTCTCATAGGTCACGAGCGGAGCGGCGGCGTCGAAAAAGTTCAGCGTGTGCCCGTCTCCGAGCTTCTCCGCGATGGCGGCGGAAAGCGCGTCGCTCGTCAGCGGCCCGGACGCGATGATGACCGTCCCCTCCTCAGGGATGGCCGTGACCTCGCCCTCAACGACCGTGATGTTCGGGTGGTTTCTCACCCGCCCGGTGACAAGGCGGGCAAAGCCGTGGCGATCGACTGCGAGCGCACCGCCGGCTTCCACGCGCGTCTCGTCCGCGCAGGCAAGGATCAGCGAACCGAGGCGGCGCAGCTCCTCCTTCAAAAGTCCCACCGCGTTCTCCAACTGATCGGAGCGCAGGGAGTTTGAGCAGCACAGCTCGGCAAAATCGTCGCTGTGGTGCGCCGGCGTCCTTTTCGCCGGCTTCATTTCATAGAGCGTGACCTCGACGCCGCGCCGCGCGAGCTGCCATGCGGCCTCGCAGCCGGCAAGCCCCGCCCCGATAACGGATACCTGCATCAGTTCTCTTCTTTCTTTGCCGTTTTCTTCGCGGCGGTCTTTTTTGCAGCGGTTTTCTTAGCGGCGGGCTTCTTCGCCGTTTCCGACTTGGCGGCCGATTTCTTTGCCGCCGGCTTCTTCGCGTTCTTCTCCTCTGCGGCCTCAGCGCTCTCGCCGTCGGCCTTTTTGCGCACGAAGCCGCGCTTATCCTCGGGCAGGAAATTTTCGCACGCGGGATTGATGCAGAACGGCTTCTTGAAGCCCTTACCCGCCTTCTTGAACATGGTCTGCCCGCAGACAGGGCAGTCGTCCTTCGTGGGCACGTCCCACGTCATGAAGTCGCACTTTTTGCTCTCGTCGCGGCTTGTGCCGAACTCGCAGCAGTAGTAGGTGTACTGCTTGCCGGTCTTCTGGCTCTTGCCCGTGCGCTTCATCAGCCTGCCGCCGCACTTGGGGCAGCGCCCCGGCATCTCGACCACGAGCGGCATGGTGAAGCTGCACTCGGGATAGCCCGGGCAGGCAAGGAAACGACCGAAGCGGCCGGACTTGATGACGAGCTTTCTGCCGCATTCGGGGCAGACCTCCTCGGTCTCCTCGTCCGGCACCTTGAGATGGATGCCCTCAAGCTCCTTTTCCGCCTTTTGGAGGTTACTCTCAAAATCACCGTAAAACTCGCGCAGCACGTCCTTCCACGCGATCTTGCCCTCCTCGACGGTGTCCAGCTCCTTTTCCATACGGGCGGTGAACATGGTATCCACGATGTCAGGGAATTTATCCTCCATGAGCTTGGTCACGACGCTGCCGAGCGGCGTGATGCGCAGGAATTTGCCCTCCTTGACCACGTACTCGCGGTCGAGAATGGTCGAAACGGTCGGCGCGTAGGTCGAGGGGCGGCCGATGCCGTTCTGTTCGAGCGCGCGGATGAGCGTCGCGTCGGTGTAGCGCGTGGGCGGCTGCGTGAAGTGCTGCTCCTCGTCAAAGCCCTGCAACGCAAGGCTCTGCCCCTCGGTGAGCGGCGGCAGGGGCGAGACCTTCTCCTCCTTTTCGTCGTCGTGAGATTCCTCGTACACGGCGGTGTAGCCGGAGAATTTCAGGCTGCTCGCGCCGGTGCGGAACTCGTGCGCGCCGGAAACGATCTCGACCGCGACGCTGTCGTACACGGCGTTCGCCATCTGACTGGCGATAAAGCGGCTCCAGATGAGCCGGTAAAGGCGGTACTGCTCGCCCGTGAGGTCGCCCTTCAGCCGCTCGGGCGTGAAGTCCACGTTCGACGGGCGGATTGCCTCATGCGCGTCCTGCGCGCCGGCCTTGGCCTTGAAGCGGCGGGTGGACGCGGGGTAATAGTCCTTGCCGTAGCGTCCGAGAATGAAGCTCCTGGCTGCGGCGAGCGCCTCCTCGCTGATGCGCAGCGAGTCGGTACGCATATAGGTGATCAGGCCCACGGTGCCCTCGCCGGCAACGTCCACACCCTCGTAGAGCTGCTGGGCGATGGCCATTGTGCGGCGCGGGGTCATGTTGAGCTTACGGCTGGCCTCCTGCTGGAGCGTGGAGGTCGTGAACGGCGGCGAGGGCGAGCGCTGCTTGTCTGCACGCTTGACGCTCTTGACCGCGAAGGCCGCGCTCTTCGTATCGGCGATGATCTCGTCGATCTCCGCGCGGGAGGACGGCTCGAACTTCTTCCCGTTCTTTCCGTAGTAGCGGGCGGTGAAGGTCTTGCAGCTCGGCTCGTCGAGGAGCTGTGCGTCGAGCGTCCAGTATTCCTCAGGCTTGAAGCTCTCGATCTCCTTTTCCCGCTCGTCCACCATGCGCGTGGCGACGGACTGCACGCGGCCCGCGGACAGGCCCCGCCGCACCTTTTTCCAAAGGAGCGGGGAGAGCTCATAGCCCACGATGCGGTCGAGCACGCGGCGCGCCTGCTGCGCGTCCACAAGGTTCTGGTCGATCTCACGCGGGCGCGCGATGCTCTCCTGCACGACGTTTTTCGTGATCTCATTGAAGGTCACGCGCCGCGCCTTGCCCTCGTCCAGCCCCAGAAGATACTTCAAATGCCACGAGATGGCCTCGCCCTCGCGGTCCGGGTCGGTCGCGAGATAGACGGTATCACTC
>CAVKBJ010000115.1:0-2459 GCA_963654505.1 Lachnospiraceae bacterium | reverse complement strand
CCCGGCCTTCTGGTCCGTAGCCAGACGCTCTATCCAGCTGAGCTAACGGCGCATATCCATTCAAATAACAGAGATAGTATAGCACCGTAAAGCTCAGAATGCAAGCCTTTTTTCGAAAATTTTTCCTGTTCCGTCCGTTTGCCGGAGGCGCGCTCAGAGCTGCACGATCTCGGGCGTGTGGCCGGTATGGGGCAGGAGCTTTTCGAGCACGTCCTCCGTTTTGAGCTTGAGCGTGGAGGTACACAGGCAGGGGTGGCAGGAGAAATACTCTGCCTCGTAAATTTCGCGGTCGATGAGTAGTCGCACCTGATGCTCCATGTCGTTCATCAGCCCGAGCACCGTCGCCGAGCCGGGCGTGCAGTGCAGCAGCTCCCAAAGCTGCTCCTCGGGCGCAAAGGAGAGCCGCGCCGAGCCGATCTGCGCGGAGAGGTCCCTGGTGTGGAAGGGCTTGTGCGGCGGCATACAGAGCAGATAAAAGGCCGTTTTCTGCCGGTTGCAGAGGAACAGATTTTTGCAGACCGCCACGCCGAGCACGGCGGCGACGGCGTCGCACTTCTCCATCGTGTCGGCGGGCTCGTGGGAAACGCGGTCATAGTCGATGCCGAGGGAGTCGAGCAGGTCGAAAGCGGCGCTCTCCTGCGCGAGCAGCTCGCCCTCGGGGCGGGAATTGTGATAAAGCTGGGAAACTTCCATGATATTTTCTCTCTTTCTTTTTTGCTTGATCTGCTATCAGGCTTCGCGCAGCAGCCTTTCGCCGGCTTTGTAGATGTCGCCCGCGCCGACGGTGATGATGAGGTCGCCGGGCCGCGCGGCGGCGCGCAGCGCCTCGGTCACCTTGTCGAGCGTGGGGCAGTAGATCGCGCCGGGGATACGCCTAGCGAGGTCGTTGGAGGAAATGCCAATGTCGTTCTGCTCGCGTGCGGCGTAGATCTCCGCGAGGATGAGCACGTCGGGCAGCTTCAGCTCCCGCACGAATTCGTCGAACAGCGCCGCCGTGCGCGTGTAGGTGTGCGGCTGGAAAGCGCAGACGATGCGCCGGTAGGGCAGGGACTTCGCCATCGTCAGCAGGGCGTGCAGCTCGCCGGGATGGTGGGCGTAGTCGTCGTAAACGTCCGCGCCGTGGAAGCTCCCCTTTTTCTCGAAGCGGCGGCCCGCGCCGGTGAAGGTGGCGAGCCCGCGCTCCACTGCCTCGCCGGGGAGGCCGAGCACATAGGCGGCACTCGCTGCGGCGAGCGCGTTCATCACGTTGTGCTCGCCGCCGACGCAGAGGGCGGCATGGGCGTATTTCTCACCCATGCAGACGACGTCGAATGCGGGCAAACCGTCGGTATAGACGATATTTTCCGCGTGGCAGTGGGCGTTTGTATCGCGTTCGCTGAAGGTGAAAAGCGAGCCGGTGTAGCCCGCGAGCGTTTCGCGAACGCCGGCGTCGTCCCAGTTGGCGACGACGTGGCCGTCGGCGGGAACCAGCTCGGCGAAGCGGCGGAAGGAGCATTCAACGTCGTGCAGATCCTTGAAGAAGTCCAGATGATCGGCCTCGACGTTGAGGATGACCGCGACGGTGGGGAAGAAGCTCAGGAACGAGTTGCAGTATTCACAGCTCTCGGCGATGATGGTGTCGCCGTGGCCGACGCGGTAGCCGGAACGGAGCAGCGGCAGCGTGCCGCCGATCATCACGGTGGGGTCGGCGCCCGCGGCCATGAAGATGTGCGTCGCCATGCTGGTGGTGGTCGTTTTGCCGTGCGTACCGGAAACGCACAGGGCGTTGCGGTAGCCGTGCATGATCGCGCCCCACGCCTGCGCCCGCTCAAAGACCGGTATGCCGCGCGTGACCGCGCCGGAGATCTCGGGATTATCGTCGTGAATGGCGGCGGTGCGGATCACAAAGTCAGCCTCGCCGAGATTGTCCGCCGCGTGGCCGATGGCCACGGGGATGCCGAGCGCGCGCAGGTGCGCGACGGCGGGGGAGTCGTTCATATCGCTGCCCTGCACATGAAGGCCCATGCCGAGCAGCACCTCGGCGAGCGGGCTCATCGAAACGCCGCCGATGCCGGCGAGGTGCGCCCGCCTGCCGGGGACGAGATAGGAGTTGATGTCCATAGCGTTTTCCTTCCGAAAAGCACACGTTCCGGCCGTTCCGCGCGGCGGCGGGACGGGGAGGAAAGTGAATTGCAAAATTTTATCCCGTATAGTATAATACGAAGCGGCGTAAAGTACAATCTAAATTTCAGGGCGGCGCAAAGTTTTTTCCGCCGTTTTTCGACTGATTTTACGGGGGAGGCAGGCGCATGATAGAGAAAATACCGCGGCCCGTGCGAGAGATGCTGGCCGATGCTCTTTCACGACCTCGGCAAACCGGACTACTTTACACAGGACGCGGACGGAACCGGCCACTTTTACGGCCACACGGCCCGCTCCGCAGCGGCTGGCGCGGAGAGGACGGAAAGACTAACTATTAG
>CAVKBJ010000114.1:14171-60845 GCA_963654505.1 Lachnospiraceae bacterium | reverse complement strand
CGCCGCCGAAGAAGCTGCCGAAGATGTCGCCGAGGTCGCCGAAGTCGAAGCCGCCTGCGCTATAAGCGCCGCCGCCCGCGCCGGCTCCGTAGTTCGGATCGACGCCGGCAAAGCCGAACTGGTCGTAGCGCGCCTTCTTCTCGGGATCGGAGAGCACCTCGTTGGCTTCGTTGACCTCCTTGAACTTCTCCTCGGCGGCCTTGTCGCCGGGGTTCATGTCGGGGTGATACTTGCGTGCGAGCTTTTTATATGCTTTTTTGATCTCCTCCTCGGACGCTCCCTTAGAAACGCCGAGAACCTCATAGTAGTCTCTTTTATTCTCAGCCATAGACGATACTCCTGAAAACGCCGCGGTCGGGGGCAGTAAAGCTACTGTCCCCGCCGCGTCTGTCGGTCTATTTTACTTCTTGTTCTCGTCGTCGTCAACCACTTTGTAGTCGGCGTCGTAATACTGCTGGCCGTCGGGGCCGGTCTGCGCGCCGCCCTGTGCGCCGCCCATGTCGGGGCCTGCGCCCTGCGGGTTCGCCTGCTGATAGAGCTTCTCGCTCATCGCGTAGAAGAGCTGCGTGAGCTCCTCGGTCGCGGCCTTGATGGCGTCGGTGTCGTCGCCCTTGAGCGTCTCCTTGAGCTTGTCGATGCCGGACTGCACCTTGCTCTTCTCGTCCGCGGGGATCTTGTCGCCCACCTCGCCGAGCGTCTTTTCGGACTGATAGACCATCTGGTCGGCCTGGTTGCGAACCTCGACCTTTTCCTTGACCTTAGCGTCCTCGGCGGCGTACTGTTCAGCCTCCTTGACAGCCTTTTCGATATCCTCCTTGCTCATGTTGGTGGAGGAGGTGATGGTGATGTGCTGCTCCTTGCCGGTGCCGAGATCCTTGGCGGAAACATTCACAATGCCGTTGGCGTCGATGTCGAAGGTGACCTCAATCTGCGGCACGCCGCGGCGCGCGGGAGCGATACCGTCGAGATGGAAACGGCCGAGACTCTTGTTCGCGGCGGCCATCTCGCGCTCGCCCTGGAGCACGTTGACCTCAACGCTGGTCTGATTGTCGGCGGCGGTGGAGAAGATCTGGCTCTTCTTCACGGGAATGGTGGTGTTGCGGTCGATGAGCTTGGTGCACACGCCGCCCATCGTCTCAATGCCGAGGGACAGCGGAGTAACGTCGAGCAGCAACAGGCCCTTGACGTCGCCGGTCAGCACACCCGCCTGGAGCGCCGCGCCCATAGCCACGCACTCGTCGGGGTTGATGCCCTTGAAGCCCTCCTTGCCGGTGAGCTTCTTGACCATGTCCTGCACGGCGGGGATACGGCTGGAGCCGCCCACCATCAGGACCTTGTGAATGTCGCTGCCGGAAAGGCCCGCGTCGCTCATCGCCTGCTTGACAGGGCCGGCGGTCGCTTCGACCAGATGCGCGGTCAGCTCGTTGAACTTCGCGCGGCTGAGCGTGAGGTCAAGATGCTTCGGGCCGGTGGCGTCGGCGGTGATATACGGCAGATTGATGTTGGTGGAGGTCACGCCGGAAAGCTCGATCTTGGCCTTCTCGGCGGCTTCCTTCAAGCGCTGCATGGCGACCTTGTCGCCGCTGAGATCCACGCCGTCTGTGCGCTTGAACTCACTGACCATCCACTTCATCACGCACTCGTCAAAGTCGTCGCCGCCGAGACGGTTGTTGCCGGCGGTGGCAAGGACCTCGATCACGCCGTCGTCGATATCGAGGATGGAAACGTCGAACGTGCCGCCGCCGAGGTCGTAGACCATGACCTTCTGGCTCTGCTCCTTATCCACGCCGTAGGCGAGAGCGGCAGCGGTCGGCTCATTGATGATACGCTTGACCTCAAGGCCGGCGATCTTGCCGGCGTCCTTGGTGGCCTGACGCTGGGAGTCGGTGAAATACGCGGGGACGGTGATGACCGCCTCGGTGACGGTCTGGCCCAGATATGCCTCGGCGTCGCTCTTGAGCTTTTGCAGGATCATCGCGGAGATCTCCTGCGGGGTGTAGGCCTTGCCGTCGATGGTGACCTTATGATCGGTGCCCATCTCGCGCTTGATGGAGGAGATGGTGCGGTCGGGGTTGGTGATGGCCTGACGCTTGGCGACCTGACCGACCATGCGCTCGCCGGTCTTGGAGAACGCGACGACGGACGGCGTGGTGCGGTTGCCCTCGGCGTTGGGGATAACGACGGCTTCGCCGCCTTCCATAACGGCCACACAAGAATTGGTAGTACCAAGGTCAATTCCGATTACTTTAGACATAATGATGCCCTCCTGAATTTATCTTAATTTTTTTATAAACGTTGTCAGTTGGCAACCTTGACGATCGCAAAGCGCAGAACCTTGTCGCCGAGCATGAAGCCCTGCTGTAAGACCTCAGCCACGGTGTTCTCGCCGAGGCTCTCGTCCTCAACGTGCATCACGGCGTTGTGCCGCTCGGGATCAAAGCTCTGCCCCACGCAGTCCATCGGCGCGACGCCGAGCCTAGTGAGCGCTTCTTTATACTGGCTGAAGATCATTTCCAATCCTTTTTTGTGGGGATCGTCGTCCTCATCCTTGAACTGCGCAAGCCCGCGCTCAAGGTTATCGTACACCGGAAGGATTCCCTTGAGGGTGTCGATCTTCGCGTCGGCGTAGATGCCCTCCTTTTCCTTTGCGGTGCGCTTGCGGTAGTTGTCGTACTCCGCGGCAAGGCGGAGATATTTATCATGCTCCTCGGCAAGGCTTTTGGCAAAGCCCTCCATCTTCTCCATCTGCTCGCGCGTGACGGTGAAGGTCTCGGCGGCCTGCTCCGCCTCTTTATCCTCGGGGGGGAGCTCCTTTTCTTCGGCAGGCGCGGCCGGCGTCTCCTTTTCGGGGCTCTCGCTCTGCGCGTTCTGCTTATCCTTCTTCGACATTTCTTACTCCTTCTCTTCCTTCGGCGGAAGCTCGCTCTTGCCGAACATCCGCGTCAGACTGTCTGCAAAGTAACTCAACCGTGCGGTCACGGTGGCATAATCCATTCTCGTCGGGCCGACCACGCCGACCAGTCCGCGCATCCCGCCGCCGATATCATAGCTGGCGACGACCACGCTCGTGTCGCGCAAGGCCTCGTTGACGTTCTCCGGCCCAATGAGGATCTTCAGCGGAACGTTGTCGTCCGGCACCGGAAGATTTTCCTTGTTGTCCACAAAGAACGTCATCAGGTCGTGGGCCTTGTCGAGGTCGCGGTATTCTGGCATCTTCAAAATCTGGCTCGCGCCGGTGGTGAAAACGTCCTTCTTCGCGGCCTCCTCCAAAATCTCTGCGGCATACTCGACCGCCGCGGAGAGCACCAAAAACAGCTCCGGCGCGATCTGATCGGAGAGGTTCATGAGCTTCGCGCTCATTTCCTCGCGGCGGCTCGCGGTGAAGTGCGTGTTGAGCAGGGCGCTCAGTTCGGCAAGACTGCCGCGGTCAAACGTAAGGGGGGAACGCTGCAGCTGGGACTTCACGCGGCTGTCGTCCGTCATCACGACGGTGATAAAGCTTGTTTCGTCCACGCCCAGCAGCTCGAAGCGCTTGACGGTCACGCCGCTTTTGCCCTCGGCCACGGCGTAGGCGGGATAATCGACGATGGAGGAAACAAGCTGCCCCGCCTGCGAGAGCATACTGCCCGCGGCGGACATCTTATCCTGCAAGGTCTCGTTAATCTCCTCGGCCTCTGCCTCGGAGACCTCGCGCCGCTCCATCAGCTCATTGACGTACAGCCGGTAGCCCTTGGGGGAGGGCACACGGCCCGCGGAGGTGTGCGGCTGCTCAAGATAGCCAAGGTCGGAAAGCTCGGCAAGCTCGTTGCGCACGGTGGCGGAGGAGACGCTTCCGCCCATCTCCTGCGCGATGGCTTTGGAGCCGACCGGCTCGGCGGAGGCAATGTAATCCTCAATCACACGCTTGAGTATCTGCTTTTTGCGTGCGCTCAGCTCCATGCCTCCGACCCTCTCTCACAGTTTTAGCACTCCTTATCCTTGAGTGCTAAACGCAGTGTACCACCAGCAAATTCCGTTGTCAATAGGGAGGCGTGTAAACAGTTTGTGAACGACGCGCCAAAAAAAGAAGGAGAGGAAAACCGTTTCCGGTTTTCCTCTCCCTTTATCCGTATTTCGCGCCTTATTCGGCCTTGGGGGCCTCGGACGCGGCAGCGGCAGTCTCGGCAGCAGCCTTCTTCTCGGCCATCGCCTTCTGCGCGGCCTTGAACTTCTCCTTCTCCTCGGGAGTGGGGATCGGCTCGATGGCGTTCTTCGGGCATGCCTTGGCGCACATGGTGCAGTTGCGGCACTTGTCGTAGTCAATGACGGCCACGTTGTTGACGACGTGGATGGCGTCGAACTTGCAGGTGCGCTCGCACATACCGCAGGCGATGCAGGAGTTGGCGCAGACCTTGGTGACGGCGGGACCCCTGTTCTTGTTCGCGCAGTTGACGAACACCTTCTGCTTGTAGGGGATCTCGACGATCAGCTTGCGCGGGCAGGCCTCGCGGCAGGCACCGCAGTTGGTGCACTTTTCCTTATCGACCTCGGCAACACCCTTGCCGTTGATATGCAGGGCGTCGAACTGGCAGGCGGCGACGCAGGAGCCAAAGCCCATACAGCCGAAGGTGCAGGCGGTCGGGCCGCCGGCGACCTTGAGCGCGCCCACGCAGTCGGAAATGCCGACGTACTGGAAATTCTTGACGGACGCCTCGCCGCCGTTGCAGATGACATGGGCGACCATCTTCTCGCCGCTGGGGGCCTCAAGGCCCATGATCTTGGCGATCTTGGCGGCGCCCTCCGCGCCGGCGGGCGCGCAGGCGTTGACGGGAGCCTTACCGGCAAGGATCGCCTCGGCGCAGCCGCCGCAGCCGGGATAGCCGCAGCCGCCGCAGTTCGCGCCGGCGAGACAGTCCTGGATTTGGGGCAGACGCTCATCGACCTCGACCTCAAAGACCTTGGCCGCAACGGACAGGATCAGGCCGAAGATGAGGGCGATCACGCCCAGCACGAGGACGGCGAAAATAATATTCATTGCCATACTTCTTTACCCTCCTTACACAGCCCAGACCTGCAGGCCGGAGAAGCCCATGAAGGCAAGGGCCATCAGACCTGCGGTGATCAGCGCGATGGGGAAACCCTCAAATGCCTTGGGATAGTCGGCGAAATTCAGGCGCTCGCGCACGGTGGAGAACAGATAGATCGCCAGCAGGAAACCGAGGCCGCCGGTGATGCCGTAGACCACGGAGCCGATGAAGTTGTAGTCGTTCTGCACGTTGAGCAGCACCACGCCGAGCACGGCGCAGTTGGTGGTGATCAGCGGCAGGTAAATGCCCAGCGCCGTGTAGAGGGAGGGCATGGACTTTTTGAGGAACATCTCGACGAACTGCACGAGACCGGCGATGACGAGGATGAACGCCAGCGTTTGCAGATAGGCGAGGTCGAGCTTGACGAGGATGATGTTCACGCCGTAGCAGAACGCGGACGCAAGGCCCATAACAAACGTAACGGCGAGGCCCATGCCGACCGCGGTGTCGCTCTTCTTGGAAACGCCGAGGAACGGACAGCAGCCGAGGAACTGGGCGAAGATGAAGTTATTGGTCAAGATCGCGCCGAGGGCGATGGCAAACAGTGTTGTGAGATCCATTCTTATTTACCCTCCTCTTTCTTTTCTTCCGCTTTCTTCGCGCTCCTGGCCAGCGCCCACTGCATCACGGCGATCAGCGTGCCGAGGCACAGGAAACCGCCGACAGGCAGCACGAGCATGATGGCGGGCGTGTAGGACGCGGGCATGATCTGGATGCCCAGCAGCGTGCCGGCGCCGAACAGCTCACGGAACGCGCACATGATGATGAGCACGATGGTGTAGCCGATGCCCTGGCAGATGCCGTCCACTGCGGCCGCGCCGACGGAGTTCTTGTTCGCAAAGGCCTCCGCACGGCCGAGGATGATGCAGTTGACGACGATCAGCGGGATGAACACGCCCAAGCTCTTGGCGATAGCGGGGAAGAACGCCTGCAAACACAAGTCAACGATGGTGACGAAGCCCGCGATAACGACGACGTAGCACGCGATACGCACCTCGTTCGGGATGATCTTGCGCAGGAGCGAAATGAAGATATTCGAGAGCGTCAGGATGATGAGCACGGAGATGCCCATGCCGACGCCGTTGGAGATGCTGGTGGTGATGGCCATGGTGGAGCACATACCGAGCAGCTGGACCAGAACGGGGTTCTGATCGATCAGGCCGTCTTTCAACTGTTTCTTAAAATTCATTGATCTCGTCCCCCTTTCTTACGCCATGGCTTCCGCGGCGGCAAGGGCCGCATTCGCGCCCTTGGTGATGCCCTTGGTGGTGACGGTGGCTCCGGAGATGGCGTCGATGTTGCTCTTGACGACGAGCGTGCCGGAGCCGCTCATGCCGATGAACTGATCGAGCACGTTTACACCGGAGGAGGCGGGCTCGTTGTCGATGACCTTGGTGCCGATGCCGCTCGTCTCAGACGCGCTGACCACGGAGATACCGGTGATGGCGAGGTCGGAGTCCACGCCGACGATCATCTCGATGTCGCCCTGCGAGCCGCCGGCGACAATCTTGAATGCATAGCCCGCGTTCTCGCCGCCAATCTTGACCTCGTAGGCTTCGGTCAGCTTGCCGCCCTGCGCGGAGGCCGCGTCGATGGCGGTCTGCGGGATGCTCTCGATGGGCGGGAACTCGCAGTCGGCGGAGCTGACGACCTTCGCGAGCGCGATCTCGGTGTTCTGCTTGTTGATGGCGGCGATCCTGTCCGCCGTGAAACCGTTGGTCAGGCCCAGCAGACCGGCGACGATCAGGGAAATGACCGTCAGCGTGCCGGCGACCTTGAGAATGAATTTACCTTCAATCTTCATTATTTTGCCGCCTCCTTCCTGGCTTTCTTGTCAACGCCGAAGCGGGTGGGCTTGGTGTACTTGTCGATGATCCAGGTGCAGCAGTTCATGATCAGGATGGAGTAGCACACGCCCTCGGGATAGGAACCGAAGTAGCGGATGAACACCGTGATCAGACCGCAGCCGAGGCCGAAAATGAGCTGGCCCTTCCTGGTGACGGGGGAGGTCACATAGTCGGTCGCCATGAAGAAGGCGCCGAGGAACAGGCCGCCGCCGAGCACGTTGTAGAGCATAAAGGTCATGGGATCGTTGCCGCGCGGGAACAGGAAGGTGATCACGGCGACGGTAGCGATGTACGACACGGGGATCTGCCAGGAGATGACCTTGCGGGCGATGAGGTAAACTCCGCCGATGAGCAGCATCAGCGCGGAGACCTCACCGGCGGAGCCGCTGATGAAGCCGATGAACATATCCCCGATGGGATAGGCGGAGGTCAGCAGCTCCATATCGCCGGACTTGAGCACCATCATCGGCGTCGCGCCGGTGGCGGCGTCGGGCACCTTGCTCCACGTGGTCATCGCGGAGGTGTAGCACGCGACGAGCGCGGCGCGCGCGGCGAGCGCGGGGTTGAGGAAGTTCTTGCCCAGACCGCCGTAGAGCTGCTTAACGACAAAGATGGCGAAGAAGTTGCCGACCACGAGCATCCACAGGGGAAGCTCCGGCGGGCAGACCATGCTCAAAAGCAGGCCGGTGACGGCGGCGGACAGGTCGCCGATCATCTGCGGCTTGTGCAGGAGCTTGCGGTAGAGCCACTCAAAGAACACGGCGGAGCCCGCGGACACGATCGCGGAGATCGCCACGCGGATGCCGAAGTGCCACACGCCGAAGATGAGGGCGGGCATGAGCGCGATGATCACGTCGAGCATCAGGCCGCGGGTATCCTCATTATTTCTGATGTGGGGGTTGGAGGAAGCTCTGAGCTTCAGATTTCTATAATCGTTCATTTCTCTTATGCCTCCTTCTTCGCGGCCTCGGCAGCCTTGGCGGCCTCAGCGGCGGCTTTTCTCTTGGCGGCGGCGTCCTTGACTCTCTGCTTGCCGGCCTTGAAGGTCTGCGTCAGGTGCAGACGGCCGGGGCAGATGTACGCGCAGGCACCGCATTCCATGCAGTCCATGATGTTGGCGGCCTCCAGCTCCTCGATCATGCCCTTCTTCTCGTACATATACATATAAAGAGGCTCGAGGTGAACGGGGCAGGCCTCCACGCAGCGGCCACAGCGGATGCAGGTGGGGTTCTCAACGCTCTTGTCCTCGTTGGCGGCGAAGGCGAGCATCGCGCCGGTGCCCTTGGCGACGGGAATATCGCAGGTGTACTGCGCCATACCCATCATCGGGCCGCCGGCAATGATCTTGAAGGTGTTGTCCTTCAGACCGCCGCAGTAATCGAACAGGCAGGAAACGGGTGTGCCAATGGGGCACTCGACGTTCTTCGGCTCGATCACGCCGGAGCCGGACACGGTGACGACCTTGCTCACCACGGGCATACCGGTCGTGATGGCACGGAAGATGGCGATGGTCGTGTTGATGTTGAATACGGCGCAGCCGATGGCGCTGGGCAGTCCGCCCGGGGGCACCTGCTTGCCGGTGATGGCCTGGCAGAGCTGCTTTTCACCGCCCTGCGGGTAACGGCAGTGCAGGGGCACGACGATGACGGGCGCGTGGGTCTCCGCAATGACCTTATTGAGCGCGTCGATGCCGTTTTTCTTGTTGTCCTCCACGCCGATGACGGCCTTGTCCACGCCGAACATTTTGACGAGATAGCTCGCGCCGCCGATGATCTCCTCGGTGCGCTCGAGCATCGCGCGATGGTCGCCGGTGATGTACGGCTCGCACTCCGCGCCGTTGATGATCACGGTCGTGACCAGACCGAGACCGCCGGAGATCTTCACGTGCGTGGGGAAAGTCGCGCCGCCCATGCCGACGATACCGGCATTCTTGACAATCTCGATCATCTCTTCCGTGGTCAGAGCGTTCGGATTGGCGGGGGCCTTGACCTCCTCGCTGACGGTGTTCTGATAGTCGTTCTCGATCACGACGGAGGTCATATCGCCGCCCATGGAATACGGGCGCGGCTCGACTGCCACCACCTTGCCGGAAACGCTGGCATGAATGGGAGCGCCAAGGCCCTTGAACTCGCCGATCTTCTGACCGACCTTCACATAGTCACCGACAGACACGATGGGGGTACACGGTGCACCGAAGTGCATCGACATGGGAATGACCACCTGAGCAGGCGGGGGAGAGAGCTGCTCGATGGCCTTCTCATTCGTCGCGGCCTTCATGTCGTTGGGATGAACGCCGCCAAAGAAAGCTTGTGCCATTGTCTTCACCTCATCTTTTACTGCTTGGAGCAATAGAGACACTACTCCATAATCGTTAGGATTATACACCAGCCGCAGGGCGTTGTCCAGTCAAAACTTTGTGCCGTATCGCATATTTTTGGGCAAAATGTCGCTTCCTGTTGAATTTTTACGCCCTCTGTATGCAAAGCGCCTCTCTTTGTGCGCCCCGTCCGTTAAATCATGCCATGTTTCGGCGCCGGGCGTCATGCTCCGCTTGACGCGCCGGAGGGCGGGTGCTATACTTCCTGTAAATCGAAAACCGCAAAAAGTTAAAGTTAAGGGGGAGCGCGTCATGCCCATCCGTCAGCTCAACAACACCGAGATCAAGCGCGAAGTGAAGGAGCTTATCCGCACCGCACAGGTCTCCGCAATCAAATTCACCCTGCTCTACCTCGCCGTTTCTCTGGCGCTCGACCTGATCGACTCCGCCTGCACCGCCGCGGTCGGCTCCGTCGTCAGCGTCGCTTTCGTTTCCGTCTCGTTCGTCAGTATCCTCATCAATCTGATGTCCGAGGTGCTTGACGCCGGCTACAGGTGCTACTGCCTCGGCGTGCACCGCCGCGAGAAAATGCCCTACGAGAGCCTGTTCGACGGCTTCACCTTCGCCGGCAAGGTCGTCGCGCTCTACATCGTCGAGGGCATTTTCATCGCCCTCTGGTCGATGCTGTTCGTCATTCCCGGCATCATCGCCATCTACCGCTACTCCTTCGCCATGTGGAACCTCTGTCAGAATCCCTCCATCGGCGTGATGGAGGCGCTTGACCGCAGCAAGCGGCAGACCGTCGGCTACAAGGGCCAGCTTTTCTTCTTGCAGCTGAGCTTCATCGGCTGGTACCTCCTGATCGCCGCCGTCGTCGGCATTTGCGAGGCCATTGCCGTCAATTTCCTGCCCGACAGCTTCCCTGCCGTCATACTCGGCTCTCTGCTCCTCGCCGTCGGCTGCGGCCTGGTGGAGATCTATCTTCAGCCCTACTATACGCTCTCGGAGTGCGGCTTTTATCTGCGCGCCACCGCGCCGGTAGAGCCTTTCCGGCAGGAGCCGCGCGGATACGATCCGGAATTTTGAAAAACCGTTTACAAGCTGTATAAAATCTGCTATACTTTACAATCTGTAATTGTAATTTATGGAAATAAGGAAGAAAACTGCGCATGAACGCTGATTTTTCACGCACACTGGCCCTGCTGCGGCAGGAGAAGGAGATCTCCCAGCGCAGGGCCGCCGCCGACCTCGGCATCTCACAGGCGCTCTTGAGCCACTATGAAAATGGCGTCCGCGAGCCGGGACTCGCCTTTGTAAAGCGGGCCTGCGACTACTACCACGTTTCCGCGGACTATCTGCTCGGGCGCACGCTTGACCGCGACGGCGGACTGATCGACTATGAGGAGCTCTACGACTCCAGCGGCGAGAAGGGGAGCCTTCGCGGCAGCATCGCCGCCACGCTGCAAAAAAAGCTGCTGGTGAACACCATCAACCTGCTCTTCGAGCTGCTCGGCAAAACGAATTGCCGCGAGGCCGTCGCCGCGGCGGGACAGTGCCTCGGCGCGGCCATCTATCCGCTCTACCGCACGCTGCACCGCGCCGCGGGCGAGAAGGACGCCTTCTTCGCGCTCGACGCCGCCACTTTCTCCGCCGGCGCGGACGACGCCGCCCAGCTGCGCTGCCGCGCGCTCTACCGCCGCGCGCTCGACGGGCACGCCGCCGCGAACGGCGCTTTTCCCGCGATGGACGCCGAAACGCTCGCGGCCAACTATCCCGGCCTCGCGCAGAGCGCGGCGCAGGTGCTTCACACCGCGGACGAGCAGGCAAGCTGCCTGCTCAGCAAGGAATAACAGGAGCCTATCTATGAACGAACAAAACATCCGCAACTTCTCCATCATCGCCCACATCGACCACGGCAAGTCCACGCTGGCCGACCGCCTGCTCGAAAAGTGCAACGCCGTCTCCGCCCGTGAGATGGAGGATCAGATCCTCGACAATATGGACCTCGAACGTGAGCGCGGCATCACCATCAAGGCCCGCGCCGTTACCTTCGACTACACCGCGCAGGACGGGCAGGTCTACACGCTCAACCTCATCGACACCCCGGGCCATGTGGACTTCAACTACGAGGTCTCCCGCTCTCTCGCCGCCTGCGAGGGCGCGCTGCTGATCGTGGACGCTTCGCAGGGCATCGAGGCGCAGACCCTCGCCAACACCTACCTTGCGATGGAGCACGACCTTGAGATCCGCCCCGTCATCAACAAGATCGACCTGCCCGCCGCCGATCCCAAGCGCGTGAAGGACGAGATCGAGAACGTTCTCGCCATTCCCGCTGAGGACGCGCCGGAGATCTCCGCCAAGCTCGGCATCAACATCGACTCGGTGCTTGAGGACATCGTTCACAACCTGCCCGCGCCCAAGGGCGATCCCAACGCCCCGCTCAAGGCGCTCATTTTCGACAGCTACTACGACGCCTACCGCGGCGTGATCGTCTATATGCGTCTCAAGGACGGAACCATCAAGCCGGGCATGGAGATCAAGATGATGGCCACCGGCGCGGTCTTCAAGGTGCTCGAATGCGGTCTGATGCGCCCGCTCGGTCTCGAACCGGCGAAGCAGTTAGAGGCCGGTCAGGTCGGCTACTTCACCGCCAGCATCAAGGACGTGCACGAAACGCAGATCGGCGATACCGTCACCGGCGCGGAAAATCCCGCCTCCGAGCCGCTCCCCGGCTACCGCAAGGTGCGCTCGATGGTCTACTGCGGCATTTATACCGAGGACGGCAGCAAGTACCCCGACCTGCGCGACGCACTCGAAAAGCTCCAGCTCAACGACGCCAGCCTGACCTTCGAGCCGGAAAGCTCCGTCGCCCTCGGCTTCGGCTTCCGCTGCGGCTTTCTCGGGATGCTGCACATGGAGGTCATTCAGGAGCGGTTGGAGCGCGAGTTCGACCTCGACCTCGTCACCACGCTGCCGAGCGTCATCTACGAGGTCTACAAGACCGACGGCACGATGGTGCGCGTCGATAATCCCCACAATTACCCCGACCCGAGCGTGATCGAGCACGCCGAGGAACCCTACGTCAAGGTCACCATCGTCACCCCGCCGGACTACGTCGGCAACATCATGCCGATGTGTCAGGAGCGCCGCGGCGAATTTAAGGATATGCAGTATCTCGACACCTTCCTCGTCGAGCTGCACTACCAAATGCCGCTCAATGAGATCATCTACGATTTCTTCGACGCGCTCAAGGCCAACACCAAGGGCTACGCCTCGCTCGACTACGAGCTCTCCGGCTACCGCCGCAGCGAGCTGGTGAAGGTCGATATGCTCTTGAACGGCGATCAGGTGGACGCGCTCTCGTTCATCGCCCATAAGGACAAGGCCTATCCCCGCGCCCGCCGCCTGTGCGAAAAGCTCAGGGACAACATTCCCCGCCAGCTTTTCGAGGTGCCGGTGCAGGCCGCCATCGGCGGCCGCGTCATCGCCCGTGAGACCGTCAAGGCCATGCGCAAGGACGTTCTCGCCAAGTGCTACGGCGGCGACATCACCCGCAAGAAGAAGCTGCTCGAAAAGCAGAAGGAGGGCAAGAAGAAGATGCGCTCCCTCGGCACCGTGCAGGTGCCGACCGAGGCTTTCCTCGCCGTCCTCAAGCTGGACGAGTAAGCCCCGCAAACGCAATCGAACGATTTTGATCAAGGAGTGTGATCTCATGCTTTTGGAGCATTACGTCAGCGCCATGCCCTGCTGGAAGGGCCGCGTGGACAGTGAAACGGATTACGACGCCTTCCGCTGGCACCAGTGGGTGCGGCCGCTCGATCTCAACGACGGCGGCGCGCCGTTCACCGGCGCGCTTGGCTTCGCGTTCATCGGCTTTTGCAGCGACAAGGGCGTCGCGCGCAACAAGGGCCGCACCGGCACGGCGCTCGCGCCGGACTTCGTGCGCGGCCAGCTCTCCGGTCTGCCCTGCACCTTCTCGCGGGAGGTCAGGCTTTTCGACGCGGGCGACATCGTCTGCGACGACATCTCGCTCGAGGAGGGGCAGCGCGAGCTCGGCCTCGCGGTCGAGGAGATCCTGCGCCGCAGGCTCTTTCCCATCGTCCTCGGTGGCGGCCATGAGACGACCTTCGGCCATTTTCAGGGCCAGCACAGCTATCTCAGGGACAAGGGCCAAACGCCGGAGCTGGGCATCGTGAATTTCGACGCGCACTTCGACCTGCGCCCCTGCGACATGGGCAACACCTCCGGCACGATGTTCCGCCAGATCGCGGACGTCTGCCGCGCCGAGGGCACGCCCTACCACTACTTTCCCCTCGGCATCCAGCAGCACAGCAACACCGTGAGCCTGTTCAAAACGGCGCGGGAGCTGGGCGTGGACTACGTGCTCGCCAAGGACATTCAGGGCAGCAACATGGAGTCCATTCTGGAGCGTCTGGACACCTTCCTCTACCACTGTCAGGACGCTTACATCACCGTCTGCACCGACGTGTTCTCTTCCGCCTTCGCCCCCGGCGTCAGCGCGCCGCAGTCGCTCGGCCTCGATCCCGAGGTCGTGCTGCCGCTCATCAAGCACGTCCTGCGCACGCGTAAGGTCCGCGGCTTCGACATCTGCGAGATCTCCCCCCGCTTCGATCAGGACAATACCACCGCCAACCTCGGCGCGGTCATCATCTTCGCGGTGGTCAACACGCTCTGCCGCATGAACGGTCTGGAATACGCCGCCGAGTAAGGCAGGCCCCCTAAAGGAAAAAGAGGCGAAAGCGTCCGCTTTCGTCTCTTTTTCTCTGCCTCTACGCTCTATTGCGCTTTCGGTACTCCGTCGGCAGCAGCCCGTGCGCCTTGCGGAACTCAGCGGAGAACTTGCTCGCGCTCTCGTAGCCGACCGCTGCGGCGATCTCCGCCATGCTCGCGTCCGTTTCGCGCAGCAGCTCCGCCGCGCGCTCCATGCGGTGCTCGCGGACGTGCGCGGCGATGGACTTGCCGTACACCGCCTTGAATACCTCCTTCATCGTCGAGGGGTTCATCAGAAACCGCCGCGAGAGCGCGTCGATGGTCACGCGGCTGGCAAGGTCGCCGGTCAGCGCGTCGTGGACGCGGCGAATCGTCTCCAGCTGCTCGGCGGTACAGCCCTGCGCGCTCCCGTTGACGCCCGCGTCGAGCCGCGGCGCGGCCGCGCGCTCCTCGGGGCAGCAGGCGAGGTCCATCGTCCGCTCGATCATGCGGTGAAGCAACTGCGCCTGCTCGCTCTCGGCGGCCTTGTAGTAGACCTCCTTCCCCTCGCGGCGACTGACGATCAGCCCGCTCTCGCGCAGCGACCGCAGGTGGTGCGAGAGCGCGGGCGGGCTCATGCCCATCATCGCCGACAGATCGACCACGCACTCCTCGCAATGGCACAAAAGCCAGAAGAGCCGCACGCGGTTCGCGTCGGCAAGCTGGCGGAACACCAGCGCCACCGCTTGAAAATACTCCGTTTTCCGCAGATACTCCACCAGCTCGCCCAAACGCTCCGGGTTCTCATGCTGATGAGGGAGAGGGAACAGCTCCATATTTTTTCTCCTTTCCGGCCCCTCCGCAAACAGTCTGCCCCGTTTGGCAGGACTTTTCGCCCGTTCGGCAGAGAACGCGGCGAAGCCCTTGACTTTTCTGTTCATCGTCAGTATAGTACGGCCATAAGAATTAAACAAGTGCTTAATCGTTTAAGCGACAAAAATTTTGGGAGGAACCGGCTATGAAAAAGACCTATCAGATCGAAGTGGACTGCGCCAACTGCGCGAATTTGATGGAGGACGCCGCGAAAAAGACCGACGGCGTCGCGGACGCGGTGGTAAACTTCATGATGCAGAAGATGACCGTCGAATTTGCCGACGCTCAGGACCCCAGAGCCGTCATGAAGAGCGTCCTTAAAAACTGCAAAAAGGTCGAGGACGACTGCGAGATCTACCTGTAAGCCGTCCCGAAGCGTAACAAGGAGGGCTTTGTTCCCATGACAAAGAAACAGAAAAAAATGCTCTGCCGCATCCTCGCCGCGGCGGCGCTGTTCCTCGCGGCGAGATTTCTTCCCCTGCCGATGTTTGTTTCCGCCGCGCTCTATGCCGCGGCCTATCTGACCGTCGGCCACGACATTCTCCGCAAGGCCTTCAAGGGCATCTGCAACAGGCAGGTGTTCGACGAAAATTTCCTCATGGCGGTCGCGACCGTCGGCGCCATCGCGCTCGCGCTCTATGAAAAAAGCGGCGACTACTCCGAGGCCGTCGCGGTCATGCTTTTCTATCAGCTCGGCGAGCTGTTCCAGAGCTATGCGGTCGGCAAGTCCCGCCGCAGCATCACCGCGCTGATGGACATCCGCCCCGACTATGCGAACCTTGAACACAACGGCAAGCTCGAGCAGGTCGATCCCGACGAGGTCGCCGTCGGCACGGTCATCGTCGTCCAGCCGGGGGAGAAGGTTCCCATCGACGGCGTGATCGAGAGCGGCGCGTCCACGCTCGACACCGCGGCCCTCACCGGTGAGAGCCTCCCGCGCGACGTAGCCGCGGGCGACGAGATCGTCAGCGGATGCATCAACCTGACGGGCGTTCTGCGCGTCCGCACGACGAAGGCGTTCGGGGAGTCCACCGTCTCCAAAATTCTGGAGCTGATGGAAAGCTCCTCCAGCCGCAAATCCCGCTCTGAGAGCTTCATCTCCCGCTTCGCCAGGGTCTACACCCCCGCCGTGTGTTACAGCGCCCTCGCCCTCGCCGTGCTCCCGTCCCTTGCGCTCACGCTCACCGGCGCGGACGCGGACTGGGGCATCTGGGTCTACCGCGCGCTGACCTTCCTCGTCATCTCCTGCCCCTGCGCGCTCGTCATCAGTATCCCGCTGAGCTTCTTCGCGGGCCTCGGCGGTGCGGGACAGGAGGGCGTGCTCATCAAGGGCTCCAACTACCTTGAGGCCCTCTCCGAAACCAGAACCGTCGTGTTCGACAAGACCGGCACGCTCACGCAGGGCGTCTTTGAGGTCAGCGCCGTCCACCACAGTCCGATGGCGCGGGAAAAGCTGCTCGAATACGCGGCGCTCGCCGAGTGCGCATCCTCACACCCCATCAGCAGGAGCTTACAGAAGGCTGTCGGCGCGGAGCTTGACCGCTCCCGCGTAACCGGCGTGCAGGAGCACAGCGGCCGCGGCGTGACCGCGATGGTGGACGGCGTCCCCGTCGCCGCCGGAAACGGCAAGCTCATGGACGAGCTGGGCGTCGCGTGGACGGAGTGTCACAGCGTCGGCACCATCGTCCACCTCGCCGTGAACGGCGAATACGCCGGTCACATCGTCATCTCCGACCTCGAAAAGCCCCATGCCCGCGACGCCATCGCCGCCCTCCGCGCGGCGGGCATCACCAAAACCGTCATGCTCACCGGCGACGTTGAGAAGGTCGCCGAGCACGTCGCCCGCGACCTCGGCGTGGACGAGGTCCATGCGGGTCTCCTGCCCGCCGACAAGGTTGCCCGCGTCGAGGAGCTGCTTGCCGCCGAGCCGAAGGGCGCGAAGCTCGCCTTTGTCGGTGACGGCATCAACGACGCGCCCGTGCTCTCCCGTGCGGACATCGGCATCGCGATGGGCGCGATGGGCTCTGACGCCGCCATCGAGGCCGCCGACGTGGTGCTCATGGACGACGATCCGATGAAAATCGTCAAGGCCATCAAAATTTCCCGCAAGTGCCTGCGCATCGTGCATGAGAATATCGTCTTCTCCCTCGGCGTCAAGCTCGCCTGCCTGCTGCTCGTCGCCCTCGGCTATGCGAATATGTGGATGGGCATTTTTGCCGACGTCGGCGTGATGGTGCTCGCTGTGCTCAACGCGATCCGCGCCCTGCGCGTTCACAACCTCTAAAAAAATCCCGCCGCGCGGCGTTCCCTCTTGACAAACCGGGAAGTTGATGTATCATCCAAAAAGGTTGACGGAACAACCATTTCGGAAAAGAGGGCTTTGGCCATGACTAAGGAAAAGAAAAAGGTCTCGCAGGCGATGGCGTTCATCGTGCTCTTCGGCGTCGTCAGCCTGTTTTCGGATATGACGCACGAGGGCGCGTCGAGCATCCGCGGGGCCTATCTCGCCCTGCTGGGCGCGAGCGCGGGCACGATCGGCTTCATCTCCGGCCTTGGCGAGCTGATCGGCTACTCCATGCGCTACGTGTTCGGCAGGCTCACGGATAAGTCCAGACGCTACTGGCCCATGACCGTCGCCGGCTATGTGCTCGACATCATCGCCGTCCCCGCGCTTGCGCTCGTGGGGGAGCACGGCTGGCTCGCCGCCTGCACGCTGCTCGTCGTGCAGCGCATGGGCAAGGCCATCAAAAAACCGGCGAAGGACACCATCATGTCCTTCGCCGCCTCGCAGGAGGGCGTGGGCAGGAGCTTCGGCATTCAGGAGGTGCTCGATCAGATCGGCGCGTTCCTCGGCCCCGTGCTGCTCTACCTCGTCCTGCTTTTTGAGCAGGACGGCTCGACCTTTGACGCCTACGCCCGCTGCTTCGCCTTCCTCGCGATCCCCGGCGCGGTCACACTGATCCTGCTGCTTGTCACCAAACACAAATTCCCAAATCCCGAGCGCTTCGAACCCGAGCCGAAGGAGTTCGTCCCCTTCCACATGAAAAAGGAGTTCGTCCTCTACGTCGCGGGCATCAGCCTGTTCGCCTTCGGCTTCATCGACTACTCTATTATCATCATGCACGTCTCGCGCACCTACGCGCACCTTGGCTCCGCGCTGGCGGAGACGACGGCGCTGGTGAGCAGCGGCACACTGCCGCTCCTCTATGCGGGCGCGATGCTCGTGGACGCGGCCGCCGCGCTCGTATTCGGCCTGCTCTACGACAAAAAGGGCGTGAGCGCGCTCGTGTGGTCAACGCTCCTCTCCGCGCCGTTCGCGGTCTTTATCTTCGCGTTCCGTTCCGTCCCGATGCTGCTCCTCGGCGTCGCGCTTTGGGGCGTCGGCATGGGCGCGCAGGAATCCATTCTCAAGGCGGCGGTGACGAGCATGGTGCCCAAAACCAGCCGCGCGACCGGCTACGGCATTTTCGAGTGCTCGTTCGGCGTGTTCTGGTTCCTCGGCAGCTGGCTGCTCGGCGTGCTCTACGACGCGAGCCTTCCGGCAATGATCGCCGTTTCGGTGCTCGCGCAGCTCGCGGCGATCCCGCTCTACCTCGCCTCCGACCGCCTGCACAAAGCGGCCTGACCGGCAAATAAAAACAGCAGAGCGTTCCGCGGAACGCTCTGCTGTTTCTTTCTTCCTATCACAGCTTCGTGATGACGGGAATGACCATCGGGCTGCGCTTGGTGGTTTTGAACAGGTAGTTGCTCACGCCCGATTTGATCGCGCCCTTGAGCTCGCCAATGTCGCGGCTGCGGCGGCTCAGCACGCCGTCCGCCGTGGACATCGTGAGATTCCGCAGGTCTTGCAGCAGCTCTTCGGAATCCTTGACGTAGATGAAGCCGCGCGTGATGATCTCCGGCTCGGCCAGAAGGTCCCCGTTCTGCGCGGAGATCGGCAGCACAACCACGACCATGCCGTCCTCAGCCAGATGCTTGCGGTCGCGCAGCACCACCGCACCGACATCGCCGACGCCGTAGCCGTCGACAAACACCTCGCCCGCGGGCGCGTAGCCGGGCACGCACTTCATCGAGCGCGCGCCGATCTCGACGGCGTCGCCGTTGTCGCAGATGACAATGTTCTTGCGGTCCATGCCCATCTGGAGGGCCAGGTCCTTGTGCAGCTGGAGCATGCGCTGCTCGCCGTGCACGGGGATAAAGTACTTGGGCTTTGTCAGCGCGTGGATGATCTTGAGCTCCTCCTGACACGCATGGCCCGAAACGTGCAGCATGTCCGCGCGGTCGTAGATGACCTCAACGCCCTTGCGGAAGAGCTCGTTGATGACTCGCGAGACGGTATTCTCGTTTCCGGGGATGGCGCTTGCCGAAATGATGACGCGGTCGCCGGGGCCGACCTCGATCTGCTTGTGCTGGGAGAACGCCATGCGGTAGAGGGCGCTCATCTCCTCGCCCTGCGAGCCGGTGGTGACGATCACCTGCTTATCGAGCGGGAGGGACTTTATCTTGTTGATGTCCGTCACCGTGTTCTTGGGCAGCTTCATGTAGCCGAGATCGACCGCGACCTTGGTGACGTTCTCCATGCTGCGGCCCGTGACGGCGACCTTGCGGCCCACGGCCGCCGCCGCGTCGATGACCTGCTGGATGCGGTGGACGTTGGAGGCGAAGGTCGTGACGATGATGCGCTGCTTGCAGCCGGCAAAGAGCCGGTCGAAGGTCTTGCCGACCGTGCGCTCGCTCATCGTGTAGCCCGGGCGCTCCACGTTCGTCGAGTCCGCGAGCAGCGCGAGCACGCCCTGCTTGCCCAGCTCGCCGAAGCGCGCAAGGTCGATCACCTCGCCGTCGATGGGCGTCGAGTCGATCTTAAAGTCGCCGGTGTGGACGACCGTGCCGAGTCCCGTGTGGATGGCAAAGGCCACGGAGTCCGCGATGGAATGGTTCACGTGCAGAAATTCCACGCTGAACTTACCTGCCTTGACCGTCATGCCGCTTTCGACCGTGACGATCTTCGTGGACTTCAGCAGCCCGTGCTCCTCGAGCTTCAACCGGATGAGCCCCGCCGTCAGGCGGGTGCAGTAGATGGGCATATTGACCTGCTTCAGAACGTAGGGGATGGCCCCGATATGGTCCTCGTGGCCGTGCGTGATGAACAATCCGCGGATGCGGTTTCTGTGCTTGGCGAGATAGCTCACGTCGGGAATGACGAGGTCGATGCCGTACATATCGTCGCCGGGGAAGGCCATGCCGCAGTCCACGACGATGATCTCACCGCCGTACTCGTACACGGTCATGTTCTTGCCGATCTCGTTGAGTCCGCCGAGCGGGATGATCTTCAAATTTTCTGCCAAAATGCTTTCACTCCTTATAGATCTTCAAAAATGGGAGAGCATTTTGTCCATGCCGCGCGGAAATGGCCGCACGCAGACCACGGCGTCCGTGCCGCGCGCTCCGCCCTGTTCCGCGGAGCGCTTCGCACCATCGGCGCCCTGATCGTTTTTTCTATGGACTTGTGCTCTATTCAAACCGCGCGGTGGCGGTTGGATACATCTGGTTTTTATAGTATACCACGATTTTGGGAAAAAGTACACACTTTTTTTCATGCGGCCCCTCTCTCCGCTTGAATTTTTCGCATGAATTTTTTCTCGCAAAGCCTATTGTGTCCTTGCGCACCGCTGTGCTATAATGCTATTATCTATTCGTATTTGTTCCGCCTTTTGCGCCGACGGCAAAGCTGGGAGGGCCATTATGAGCAAAAGAGTCAACAAGCTGACCGAGCCGAATATGCGGCTGTACTTTCTTCTCTCCGCCATCTTCTGTGCGGCGACGCTGTGGGTCAAGCCGTTCCTCGGCCTCGTCGAGGCCGGCGTGATGGCGCTTGCCTACGTCTACTTCCGCCGCACGGCGCAGAAGCGCCGCGAGGGCATCCGGCGCTACGTCGAGGACATGACCGACGACGTAGCGAGCGCGGGCAAATCCTCGATGCTCTCCGCCCCCTTCGCCATGATGGTCTTTCGGCCCGACACGCAGGAGGTGCTGTGGAGCAACGAGAGCTTCCTTCAGCTCACGGGCATGAAGGAGAACCTTTTTGACAACCGTCTGGAGGACGCGCTGCCCGGCTTTCCCGCCCAGTGGCTGCTGGAGGGAAAGAGCGAGTGCCCCGAAACGGTCGTCGTCAACGGCCGCCGCTTCCGCGTGTTCGGCAGCCTGACGCACCCGACCGGCCGCGCCGGCGCGCGCGGACTCCTTGCGCTGACCTACTGGATGGACACCACCGAGCAGGACGAGCTGAAAAGAAGGAGCGAGGAGAACCGCCCCATCGCGGCCGTGCTCATGCTCGATAACTATGAAGAACTGATGAAGGCCGGCACCGAGGCCGCGCGCTCGTCCGTGCTTGCGCAGATCGACGAGAAAATCAGCGCGTGGGTCGCGGGCACGCAGGGGCTTTTGTGCAAGTACGACCGCAACCGCTACCTGCTGCTCCTGACCGAGAAGCATTACAATACCCTCCTTGAGGGCAAGTTCAGCGTGCTCGACGCGGTGCGCTCCGTCGTCACCGAGGACGGCGTGGCCGCCACGCTCTCGATCGGCATCGGCAAGGACTTCGACGACTACGAAACGCTCTTCAAGAACGCCGGCCTCTCCATCGAGATGGCGCTCTCGCGCGGCGGCGATCAGGTCGTCGTGCGCAACCGGCTCGACTTTGAATTTTACGGCGGCAAGACGAAATCCACCGAAAAGCGCACGAAGGTCAAATCCCGCGTGATGGCCAACGCCCTCGGCGAGCTGATCTCCGACGCCAGTCAGGTGTTCGTCATGGGCCACAAGCACGCCGACTTCGACTCCGTCGGCGCGGCGGCGGGCGTGTGCTGCATCGCGCGCAAGCGCGGCAAGAAGGCGCAGATCGTCATTGATATGGACGGCAGCGGCAACGCCGCCGCCCCCATCCTCAAGCGGCTCGCGGAGCTTCCGGAGTATAAGGACGCCTTCATCAGCGGCAGCGACGCCTTCATCAAGGCGCAGCCCGGCGCGCTGCTCGTGGTGGTGGACACCAACCGCCCCGACTTCGTCGAATCCGAGCAGCTTCTCGACGCCTGCAACCGCGTGGCGGTCATCGACCACCACCGCCGCGCGGCAAGCTACATCGAATCCGCGGCGCTCAACTTCCACGAACCCTACGCCTCCTCGGCGTCGGAGCTGGTGAGCGAGCTGCTGCAATACCTCGTTGACTCCGGCGACCTGCTGCGCGCCGAGGCCGAGGCCCTGTTCGCGGGCATCGTGCTCGACACGAAGAACTTCACCCGGCGCACCGGCGGGCGCACCTTTGAGGCGGCGGCGCTCCTGCGCCGCGCGGGCGTGGACACGGCGGACGTGCAGCGTCTGTTTCAGGGCAGCCTTTCCGACATGATCGAGCGCTACGACATCATCCGCCACGCGGAGCTGTACCATAACGACATCGCCATCGCCGCCGTGGAGCAGGACATCGACCGCGTTACCGCCGCCAAGGCGGCGGACGAGCTGCTGACGCTGCGCGGCGTGCGCGCGTCGTTCGTGATCTTCAGGCACGGCACGGACGTGAATTTGTCGGCGCGCTCGCTTGGCGAGATCAACGTGCAGCTCATCATGGAAAAGCTCGGCGGCGGCGGCAACTCCACCACTGCGGGCGGTCAGATCCCGGACGGGACGGTGGACGGGGTGCGCGAACAGCTCACCGCCGCCATCGACCAGTATTTAGAAAGCTGAAAACCACTATCAGGAGGATAAAGCAATGAAGGTCATTTTACAGCAGGACGTCAGAGGACAGGGCAGGAAGGGCCAGATGATCGACGCGGCGGAAGGCTACGCCCGCAACTATCTGCTGCCGCGCAAGCTGGCCATTCCCGCCACGGCGGACGCCATCAACACCATGAACCTCAAGGAAAAGGCGCGCCGCGCCGAGGAGGCGGCCAACCGCGCCGCCGCCGTGGAAACTGCGGACAAGCTCAGAAACTGCACCGTGAAGCTCTCCGCCAGGGGCGGCGCGAACGGCAAGCTCTTCGGCGCCATCACCGGCAAGGAGATCTCCGACGCGCTCATGGCGCAGTTCGGCCTTGACGTGGGCAAGCAGAAGATCGTGCTCGACGAGCCGATCAAGGCTTTCGGCAGCTACGAGGTCAAGGCCAGGCTCGGCTACGAGGTCAGCGGCAAATTCACCGTGACCGTGGCGGAGGAGTAAGCCAAACTTTACGCAGAAAAGAGGTGCCCCGCGATGGACGAACTGCTCTACCGCCAGATGCCGCACTCGCTCGAGGCGGAGCAGGCGGTGCTCGGCTCGATGCTCATCGACGCCGACTGCATCAAGGACGTGATGGAAAAGCTGCGCCCCGAGGATTTCTACCTGCGCCAGAACAGGGAGATCTTCGAGACGATCTATTCCATGTTCCTCTACTCCAAGCCCATCGACGGCGTGACCGTCGCGGGCGAGATGGAGCGCAACGGCACCTACGACGAAAACACCACGCGCAATTATCTCGTGCAGCTCATGGAGGTCACGCCGACCTCCGCGAACGTCAATGAATACGCCGACATCGTGCGCGACAAGGCGCTGCTGCGCGCCGTCGCCACGGTCGCGAGCGACATCACCGGCATGGTGCAGGACGGCACGGGCGGCGCCTCCGCCGTGCTCGACGCCGCCGAGCAGAAGATCTACGCCGTGCGCCGCGGGCGCGGCGCGCAGAATATGGAGCAGATCGGCGTGGTCCTTCAGGGCGTGCTCGACCATCTCTCCGAGCTTTCCGCCGGCGGCGGAAAGACGCTGCCGGGCCTTTCCACCGGCCTGAGCGCCGTGGATGACAAGATCAGCGGCCTGAACAAATCTGACCTTATTCTTCTTGCCGCAAGACCCGGTATGGGTAAGACCAGTTTCGCGCTCAACGTCGCGCTCAACGTCGCGAAGTCGAGCGGAAAGGCGGTCGCCGTCTTTTCGCTCGAAATGTCGAAGGAGCAGCTCGTCACGCGCGTGCTTTCCAACGAGGCGCTGGTGGAGAACAGCCGCCTCATCTCCGGCAATCTGCGCGAGAGCGACTGGGTGAAGATCGCCGAGGCGGCCTCGACGCTCAGCCGCACGGACATCAAAATTGACGACAATCCGCTCCTCACCGTCGCGGACATGAACGCCAAGTGCCGCCGCATCGACGGCCTCGGCCTTGTGGTCATCGACTACTTACAGCTGATGACCTCCGCGGGCGGCAAGGGCTACAGCGGCGAGAACCGTCAGCAGGCGGTGAGCGACATCTCGCGTATGCTCAAAATCATGGCGAAGGAGCTGCAAGTCCCCGTGCTCTGCCTTTCCCAGCTCTCGCGCGCGAACGAAAAGCGCGACGACAAGCGCCCCATGCTCTCCGACCTGCGCGAGTCCGGCGCCATCGAGCAGGACGCGGACATCGTGCTCTTCCTCTACCGCGACGATTATTACAACGAGGACTCGGAGAAGCACAACATCGCGGAATGCATCGTCGCCAAGAACCGCCACGGCGAGACCGGCAAGGTCGAGCTGCGCTGGATGCCGGAGTATACGACCTTCGGCACGCTCGAAAGGCGGTACGAGGAGGAATGAAAAAGGTCGAGGACTTCGTGCGGCGCTTCGACCTGCTGCCGCGCTACGAGCTGCTGCTCGCGGCGGTCTCGGGCGGCATGGACTCGATGTGCCTGCTGGACTATCTGTATGAAAACGGCTACCGCGTGTGCGCGGCGCACTATAATCACCGGCTCCGCGGCGAGGACGCCGACATGGACGAGGACCTCGTGCGCGCATGGTGCGCGGCGCGGCGCATCCCGCTGTGCGTCGGCTCCGGCGATGTGGCGGCCTATGCCGAAGAAAACGGCCTGACGGTCGAGGAGGCCGCGCGTAAGCTGCGCTACGATTTTCTCACCTCCGCCGCCGCGCAGACCGGCGCAGCGCGTATCGTGACGGCCCATCACGCGAACGACAACGCCGAAACGGTGCTCTTTCACCTTGCCCGCGGCACGGGCATGACCGGCCTTGCCGGCATCGCGCCGAAAAACGGAAGGCTCGCGCGCCCCTTCCTCTGCCTGACGCGGGAGGAGATCGCGGCCTACGCGCGGGAGCGCCGCGTCCCCTACCGCACGGACGCGACGAACGCGGACACCGCCTTCACGCGGAATTTTATCCGCGCGGAGGTCATGCCGAAGCTCTGCCGCGTCAACGCGCAGGCGGTCGAGCATATCAGCGAGACCGCGCTGCGGCTGCGGGAGGAGGACGGATTTTTAGACTCCCTCGCCGCCGAACGGCTGTCGGAGATGAAAACGGAGAACGACGCGGTGCTCTTACCCTGCGCGGCGGTCTCGCAGGCTCCCGCCGTGCTGCGGCCGAGGATGCTGCGCCTTGCGCTCGACGCGCTCGGCGCGGGGAAGAAGGACTTCACCGCCGCGCATTACGACGCGCTCGCGCGGCTGTGCACAGGCGGCGGCGCGGCGCAGCTCGATCTGCCCGGCGGCGTGACCGCGCGGCGCTCGGACGGCGCGCTGACGCTCCGCGCGGGGGAGAAGGAAACGCCCGTGCGCGTTCCGCTCCGCGCGGGGGAGCGCGTCCGGTGGGGAGACTTCCTCATCACCTGTCAAAAAAGCGAAAAAACAGTTGAAAATTCCGAAAATACCGTTATATTAAGAGACGCCGCTTTGGACGCGCCGCTCTCGGTCGGCGCGTGGGACGCGCGCGAGAGCATGACGCTGCCCGTCTCGCGCGGCTCACGGAGTCTCAAGCGGCTCTTTGCCGAGCGCGGCTTCCCGCCGGCGGAGCGGGATCGCACGCCGGTCGTCCGTTCGGGCGGCGCGGTCGCCGCGGTCTACGGCGTCGGCACGGACGCGCTGTTCCTGCCGGGCGACGGCGAGAGAGTATGTGTGCTGACCTTTGAAAGGATCGCGGAGCAGGGCTCCGCGGGACAAACATAAAACAATGGGGGAAGAAAAACTATGGCGAAAAGCATGATGGATCAGGACATCCTCAAGGTGCTCTACAGCGAGGAGCAGATCAAGGCCCGCGTGCAGGAGATGGGCAACGAGCTTTACGAGCGGTTCAAGGGCCGCGAGCCGCTGTTCCTCGGCGTGCTCAAGGGCTGCTTTGTCTTTATGGCGGACATCGTCCGCGCCTGTCAGGTCAAAAGCGACATCGAGTTCATCGCAGTCTCGTCCTATCAGAACGGCACGTCCTCGTCCGGCGTGGTGCAGATCACGCACGATCTCCAGCAGGACATCACGGGCCGCGAGATCGTGGTCATTGAGGATATTCTGGACTCCGGCAACACGCTCTATTTCCTGAAGAACTACTTCATGACCAAGGGCGCAAAGAGCGTCACCATCGTCACGCTGCTCGATAAGCCCTCCCGCCGCGTAAAGCCCGTCACCGCGGACCTCGCGGGCTTCCTCGTGCCCGACGAGTTCGTCGTGGGCTACGGGCTGGACTACGCCCAGCAGTACCGCAATATGCCCTACATCGGCGTGCTCAAGCCCGAGGTCTATTCCAAGTAAAGCCACAGTACGATAAGCAACGGGGAAAGAGGCGGCTGCCGCCTCTTTTCTTTAAGGCGGCTCCCGCCGCCGCGAAAGGAGAGGGATACCCTTGACACAAGCCAGACGCCCCAACTATATCCTGCTGCTGTTATGCTTTTTCATGCTGCTCTCGACCGGCTCGTTCTTCCTCCGCCCGAAGGAGCCGGAGATCAGCTACGCCGAGGTCGTGCAGCTCTTTGAGCAGGAGAAGGTGCAGTCCTTCACCGTGCAGGATACCACGCTCACGCTCACGCTGCGCGAGGCGGTGGACGGCAAGACGGAGCTCAAGAAGGAGCTTTACGACTTCGACCTGTTCTACGACGACCTCAACCCTCTCGTCCAGCAGCAGTATGAGGCGGGGATCCTCACGGATTACAACTACTCCGCCGACCACTCGACCGATTACCTTGCCATCGCGCTGCCCTATGTGATCGCCGTCGCGGGGCTTTTCGCCATCTGGTACTTTTTCTCCATGCGCGCCTCCGGCGGCGGGAACGACCGCATGGCGAAGTTCGGCAACGCGACCTTCAGGCACGGCAGTGAGAGCGCCCGCAAGACCACCTTTGCCGACGTCGCCGGCGCGGACGAGGAGAAGGAGGAGCTGGGCGAGATCGTGGACTTCCTGCGCGACCCACAGCGCTTCGTCGATATCGGCGCGCGCATCCCCAAGGGCGTACTGCTCGTCGGCCCTCCGGGCACGGGCAAGACGCTGCTCGCCCGCGCGGTCGCGGGCGAGGCGGGCGTGGAATTTCTCTCCATCTCCGGCTCGGACTTTGTGGAGATGTACGTCGGCGTCGGCGCGAGCCGTGTGCGCGACCTCTTTGAGCAGGCCAAGAAGGCCGCTCCCTGCATCATTTTCATCGACGAGATCGACGCGGTCGGCCGTCAGCGCGGCACCGGCCTCGGCGGCGGCCACGACGAGCGCGAGCAGACACTCAACCAGCTCCTTGTGGAGATGGACGGCTTCGGCACGAACGAGGGCGTGGTCGTTCTCGCGGCGACCAACCGCGCGGACATCCTCGACCCCGCGCTGCTGCGACCCAGCCGCTTCGACCGCCAGATCTACGTCGGCTGTCCCGACATCAAGGGGCGCGAGGATGTTCTGAAGATCCACACCGCCAACAAGCCGCTTGCCGAGGACGTGGACCTCGCCAAGGTCGCGCAGGGCACGGCGGGCTTCACCGGCGCGGATCTTGAAAATCTTTCCAACGAGGCGGCGCTGCTGTGCGCGCGCCGCGGCGACAAGCTCATCACTATGGCGGACTTCGAGGAGGCGGAGATCAAGGTTCTCGCCGGCCCCGAAAAGCGCAGCCGCGTCGTGCCCGAGCACGAGCGGAGGCTGACCGCCTATCACGAGGCGGGGCACGCCATCGTGATGCACGCGCTGCCCACGCACGAGCCGGTCCACCGCATCACCATCGTTCCGCGCGGACGCACGGGCGGCATGACCATCTCGCTGCCGGACGAGGACCGCTCCTATCAGTCCAAGCGCTACATGGAGGAGCAGATCGTCGCGCTCCTCGGCGGGCGCGCGGCGGAGAAGCTGATGCTCGGCGACATTTCCACCGGCGCGTCGAACGACATCGAGCGCGCTTCGCACATCGCGCGCCGCATGGTCACGGCCTACGGCATGAGCGACCGTCTCGGCTCCATCGCCTTCGAGAGCGGCCACGACGAGGTGTTCATCGGCAAGACGATGGGCCAGACGCGCAGCTACTCGGAAAAGACCGCCGCGGAGATCGACGACGAGGTCAAATCCATCATCGACCGCGCCTATGCGCGCTGCGAGGAGATCCTCACGGCGCGGCGCGCGGAACTGACCGAGGTAGCGGAGTATCTCCTCGCGCACGAGACGATGAGCGGCGAGGAATTTGCGCGCATCGCCGGCGAAAGGCCCTGATTGGCAAAAGGACGAACCGAAAAAGCGGCGCGGGACAGGCGTTTTTCGCCTCCCGCGCCGCTTTTCTCTTCCTTAACGGTGCAAAATAACAAGGGCATTTGTCCTTGTGTGGAAAACAGAATTCCATAGATATTCTCAATAATTGGATTCAAGTCCGCATCTCGCGGACAAATGCACATAAATGTGCAGACGTCGCACACGGGAAACGACCAAAACCGGCCGAAAAATCTGACACTTTCGACGCTTGCAATCCGCCGGGCGGTCCGATAAAATATACTGCGATCAAGGGGCGGAGCGCCCCGTTTGCCGCGTATGCGGCGGAAAGTCAGGAGGATATGAATATGAAAAAGTTTCTTGCACTCATCCTTGCGCTCGTCATGGCGCTCGGCATGGTCGCCTGCGGCTCCAAGGACAGCAGCAGCGACGCCGACGCTCAGGCCGGCACCGAGACCGAGAGTGAAAAGGTCGTCAAGATCGGCGTGTTCGAGCCGCTGACCGGCGACAACGGCGCCGGCGGCAAGCAGGAGGTCCTTGGTATGCAGTATGCCAACTACGTCCAGCCCACCGTTGACATCAACGGCGAGACCTATCAGGTCGAGCTGGAGATCGTCGATAACCGCACGAGCGCCGAGAACGGCCCCTCTGCCGCGGCTGAGCTGGTCAACAAGGGCGTGAGCATCGTGCTCGGCTCCTACGGCTCCGGCGTGTCCATGGCTGGCGGCACCGTGTTCGCCGAGGCCGGTATTCCCGCCATCGGCGTCACCTGCACCAACCCGCAGGTCACTTCCGACTGCGACGTGTACTTCCGCATCTGCTTCCTCGATCCCTTCCAGGGCACCGTCCTTGCGAACTACGCCTACAAGGAACTCGGCGTCACGACCGCTTACCTGCTCGGTATGCTCGGCAGCGACTACGACCAAGGCCTGATCTACTACTTCACGCAGGCGTTCGAGGCGCTCGGCGGCACCGTCGTTTCCGAGAACTTCCCCGAGGGCAACGCCAACTTCGTTTCCTACATCAACAACGCCAAGTCCGCGGGCGCGGGCGTCATCTTCTGCCCCGTCTCCATCAACTACGCGCAGCTGATCATCGAGGCTGCCGCCGCGCAGGGCTTTGATGGCTCCATCCTCGGCTCCGACACGCTCGACAGCAACATGGTCGTCGAGGCCGCCAAGGGCACCGACACCAAGCTCTACGTCACCACCTTCTATCAGGAGGGCGGCGCGCCCGAGTTCGACGCGGGCATCAAGGAGTGGATCAACTCCAACGCCGACGCGCTGACCAACAACGGCGGCAACGACATGATCTCCGCCGTCACCGCGATGGGCTATGACGCCTACTTCACCGCGCTTGAGGCCATCAAGGCCGCCGGCAGCACCGAACCCGCCGACATCCTCGCGGCTCTGCCCAACGTGACCTACACCGGCGTGTCCGGCGAGATCGCCTTCGACGACATCGGCGACGCCAAGCGCGACGCGGCCTACATCAAGACCGCCAACACCGAGACCGGCGAGTGGGACTTTGTGAAGGTCCAGGGCGTTGACTGAGGTTCAGACCCAAAGCGCATTCGTCAGAATTGAACTTGGCGGGGCGGAAGCCCCGCCAAGTTTTCCCCATTTATTCGCGTTCCGCTGAATTCCGACAAGAGGAGGGTTTCCATGCAGGGAATTTTACCGTATCTCATCAACGGCATCTCCGTGGGAGGGCAGTATGCGCTCATCGCCATCGGCTACACGCTGGTCTACGGCATTCTGCGCCTCATCAACTTCGCCCACGGCGACGTCTTTATGGTGGCGGGCCTGATCATGGTCTACACCACCGCGTCCATGCCCATGTACATCTCGATCCCGCTGGTGCTGATCTTTACCGTCATCCTCGGCTTTGCCATCGAGCGCGTGGCCTACAAGCCGCTGCGCACGGCGCCGCGTATGTCGCTGATGATCAGCGCCATCGGCATGAGCTACCTCATCCAGAACCTCGCGTTCTACCTCACCGGCGGCCTGCCCCAGCCGGTCAAGACGGCAATCCCATGGATCTCCGACACCGTTACGATCCTCGGCGCGTCCACCAAGCGCGTCACGGTCGTGACGCCGATCTTGACCATCGCGCTCGTTTTCGCGCTCGTCGCGCTCATTAAGAAAACGAAGATCGGCATGGGTATGCGCGCCGCCGCCAAGGACTTTGAGACGGCGCAGCTCATGGGCGTGAAGATCAACTCCGTCATTTCCATGACCTTCGTTATCGGCTCGTTCCTCGCCGCGGTCGGCGCGATGCTCTACTTCACGAACTATCCCACGGTCGCCATCACCTCCGGCGGTATGCCGGGGCTGAAGGCTTTCGTCGCGGCGGTGTTCGGCGGCATCGGCTCCATTCCCGGCGCGGTGGTCGGCGCGTTTTTGATCGGCCTTTGCGAGGAGATCATCAAGGGCGTCGGCCAGTCCACCTTCTCCGACGCCTTCACCTTCGCGCTGCTGATCGTCGTGCTGTGCCTCAAGCCGACAGGCCTGTTCGGCGAAAAGGTCACGGACAAGGTCTAAGGAGGGGTGGAGATGAAAAAGAAAACGATCGGCAGGGAGCATATCCTCACCGCGGTCATCCTGCTCGCAGTGCTGGCAATCGCGATGGTTCTCGACTCCACGCTCCCCGGCTATCACATCGTCATCAAGGTCATCAAAAAGGCGTCGGTCTATTCCCTCGTCGCCGTTTCGATGAATCTGCTCAACGGCTTCACGGGCCTCTTTTCGCTCGGTCAGGCGGGCTTCATGCTCCTCGGCGCGTATTCCTACGCAGTGCTGTGCGTCCCCGTCGCCAAGCGTGCGGGTGTCTACCAGTATTTTGACGGCGGCATCGTGCAGTTCTCCCTGCCGGAGATCTTCGCGGGTTTCCTCGGGGATAAGGTCGGCTCGGCTGTCGGCATGATCCTCGCGCTGCTCGTCGGCGGCCTGATCGCGGCGTTCTTCGCCTACCTGATCGGCCTGCCCGTGCTGCGGCTCAAGAGCGACTACCTCGCCATCGCCACGCTCGGCTTTGCCGAGATCATGCGCACCATCATCCAGTGGAACGCCATCGGCCCGCTGACCAACGCCTCGAACCTTCTGAAAGGCTATCCCGACTTCGGCAGCGCGACCGCGTACCTGCTGCTCATCGGCGTGTTCATCGCGTGCGTCGTGCTGCTGGTGAATTCCACCTACGGTCGCGCGTTCAAGGCCATCCGCGACGACGAGGTCGCCGCCGAGGCCATGGGCATCAACCTCGCCCACCACAAGCGCCTTGCCTTCGTCATTTCCTCGTTCTTTGCGGGCGTCGGCGGCGGTATGCTGGCGATGTACATGGGCGCGGTGCAGGCCATGTCGTTCAAGAGCAGCATGACCTACGAGATATTGCTGCTGGTCGTCATCGGCGGCATCGGCTCCATCACCGGCAGCGTCCTCACGAGCTTTCTCTACATCGCCTCGCTCGAGTGGCTGCTGCGCGGTCTGGACACCGGCACCTTCCTCGGCATCGAAGCGCCGGGGCTGTTCAAAAACGGCTTCCGCATGGCGGTCATTTCGATCATCATCATGGTCGTCGTGCTCTTCTTCCGCAAGGGCATCATGGGCGATAAGGAGCTGCCCGATCTCCTGCGCCGTCGTGAAAAGAAGGGGGGCGGCGAGAAATGAGCAAAAGCGTTCTGCGCCTTGACAATATCACGATGCAGTTCGGCGGCGTCGTCGCCGTCGATAACCTGAGCCTTGAGGTCAACGAGGGCGAGATCGTCGCGCTCATCGGCCCCAACGGCGCGGGCAAGACCACCGCGTTCAACACCATCACCGGCGTGTACGAGCCGACAAACGGTCAGGTCAGCTTCATGGGCGAGCCGATCGTCCGCAACCACCCGCAGGGCAAGATGAAGCAGACCTACAAGGGCAGGGAGGCCGAGAAGTTCGTTCACGAGCCGGTCCTCGCGCCCACGCCCGACAGGATCACGAAGCGCGGCATGGCGCGCACGTTCCAGAACATCCGCCTGTGGAAATCGCAGACCGTGTTCGACAACGTCCTCATCGCCAAGCATATGCTGCGCACGAGCAACGTCTTTTCCGCCACCTTCCGCCTCAACCGAAGGGAGGAGGCACAGCAGCGCGAGGAGGTCATGGAGCTTCTTCGCATCGTCGGCCTTGAGGACGTGAAAGACGAGCTGGCGACCTCGCTGCCCTACGGCAAGCAGCGCCGGCTGGAGATCGCCCGCGCGCTCGCGACGAAGCCGCGGCTCCTCATGCTCGACGAGCCTGCCGCCGGCATGAACCCGCAGGAGACGAACGAGCTGACCGAGTTCATCGGCCGCATCCGCGACGAGTTCCACATGACGATCCTCCTCATCGAGCACCACATGGACCTCGTCATGGACATTTCCGACCGCATCTACGTCATCGACTTCGGCGAGCTGATCGCCACCGGCACGCCGGAGGAGATCCAAAACAATCAGCGCGTCATCGACGCCTATCTGGGGGTGGAAGAGGATGCTTAAAATTCAGAACCTTGAGGTCGCCTACGGCGGCATTCAGGCGCTCCGCGGCATCGACATGGAGGTGCCCGACGGCAGGATCGTCACCCTCATCGGCGCGAACGGCGCAGGCAAATCCACCACGCTGCGCACCATCTCCGGTCTTGTGAAGGCGAAGTCCGGCTCCATCACCTACAACGGGGACGAGCTGCTCGGCAAGCCCATCAGCTCCATCCTTGTCTCCGGTATCGCGCAGGTCCCCGAGGGCCGCCGCGTATTTCCGGACATGACGGTGCTTGAAAACCTCCGCATCGGCGCCTATCTCCGCAAGGACAAGGCCGAGATCGAAAAGGACATCGAGTGGGTCTACGAGCTTTTCCCCCGCCTGAAGGAGCGCAGCTGGCAGCTCGCCGGCACGCTCTCCGGCGGCGAGCAGCAGATGCTTGCCGTGGGCCGCGGGCTGATGTCCCGCCCGAAGGTGCTGATGATGGACGAGCCCTCCCTCGGCCTCGCGCCGCTGGTCGTGCAGGGCATTTTCGACATCATCCGTGAGATCAACCACCGGGGCGTGACCATTCTGCTCATCGAGCAGAACGCGAACATGGCGCTCAAGATCGCCGACCTCGCCTACGTGCTCGAAACGGGCCGCATCACCATGAGCGGCACCGGCGCGGAACTGCTGGCCGACGAAAAGGTCAAGGAGGCGTACCTCGGCAAGAAGCGCGCCAAATGAGTCCCGCGGGCTATTGACACCGCCCGTCAAACGGCATAAAATGACCGTCGGCAATCTGCCGGCGGTCATTTTTTCAAGAAAAGCAATCAGAGGAGCACAAACATGGTATACCTTGCAGTCGCGCTGAGCGCAGCGCTCGGCGGCTTTGTCCAGTCCATCACCGGCTTCGGCGCGGCGGTCGTGATGATGACCATTCTGCCGTACTTTTTCACGATGGCGGTCGCGCCGTCGGTCTCGACCTCCATCTGCCTCGGCCTGACGGCCACGCTCGCGTGGAAGCTGCGCAAAAATGTCGATCTCAAGATCACCCTGCCGCCGACGCTGCTCTATGCCGTCGCGAGCATCACGGCCATCCACTTCATCGGCGCGATGGATCTGCGCGTCATGACCATCGTGTTCGGCGTATTCCTGATGCTGCTCGGCGGCTACCTGCTGCTGACGGACAAGAAGGCGTCCATCCGCATCACACCGGCGGTCACCGTCGTCTGCGGACTGCTCGCGGGCGTCTGCGGCGGGCTTTTCTCCATCGGCGGGCCGATCATGGCGGTCTATTACCTCGCCGCCACCCGCGACCGCGAGAGCTATCTCGCCAACGCGCAGGCCAACTTCGCCGTCAACAACGTCACGACCATCACCACGCGCATTCTGGGCGGCTATTATACCCTCGACCTCCTCCCTCTGACGCTGCTCGGCGCGGCGGGCGTCGTGTGCGGACAGCGCTTCGGACTGAAGCTCGGCAGCCGGCTCAACGCCGCGCAGCTCCGCCGCCTCGTCTACGCCTACGTCATCCTCTCCGGCGCTGTCACCGTCCTCCAGCGGCTCTAAGGCGCACCGCCGTTCCCGCTGCCGTATCGCTTGCGGTATTGCAGCGGCGAAACGCCGTAGCGCAGGCGGAACTGCTCGATGAAATGGCTGAGCTGGTTGTAGCCCGTCTCCGCGCAGATCTCCGTGATCGGCCGATCCGTACCGACGATCATGCGTCTTGCCATGTAGAGCCGGTATTCGTTCCGATAGCGCGCGGGCGTCATGCCGGTGTACCGCTTGAACAGCGCGGCGAGCGCGCCGCGGTTGACCGCCGCGGCCGAGGCCAGCCTTTCCACGGACAGCGGCTCGCCGTAGTGCCCGTGCAGGTAGTCGAGCGCCGCCTGAAAGCGCCGCGCCGCTCCGTCGTTCCCTCCCGCTTCGCCGCGGAAACTCCGCGTCACCTCGCGCATCGCCTGCGTGAGCAGCTCATACACGGCAAAGCAGTCCGGTTCACTCTCCCGCGCGCAGCAGCCGCGCAGGAGCTCTGCCCACTCCGCGCGCAGCGGCAATACCGCGTGGGAAAAGCCCGCGCTCTCCAGCAGCGGGCGGATATAACGCCGCCCCAGCGCGTCCGGGAAGATCTCCGGCGCGAAGTTGACGCACAGCGTCTCCGCGTCGCCCCGCACCGTCCTCGACCCGTGCAGGCGCCCCGCGTTGACGAGCAGAAGGCTCTCCCGCGTCAGCGTCAGGCGCTCCCCCTCAACGGCGTAGTCGAGCGCCCCCTCGCAGACCCATGTGAGCTGCAAATCGCTGTGCCAATGCAGCGGGATATGCTCCCGCGCCGCGTGGCGATAGCTTTGGGTGTACACCGACAGCGGAAAATCGTCCGAAAGCGGCGCGATGCGCTCGCGCAGCTCGTCGTCCACCGTCAGATAGAACGCTCCGCGCGTTCCCTCGCACTTCGGAAGGGATGCTTCCATGTCCTCGCCTCCTTTCTCCCCATCGTATCACGTCCCCAGCGAAAAGAAAAGCAAAAAATGATACTTTTTCTTCGATAACCGATAGAATATGCCCTTTCTCTCCTGTATACTGGCAGTAGTGAAAACAAAAACCGACACTTTGAAGCAGGAGGGAGCTTACCATGCTGACCATCAACGAAACGCGCCTGATCGAGCGCATCCACGCGCTCGGCGCGGTCGGCCTTGACGCCGAGGGCCGCCGCACCCGCCTCGCCGCCTCCGACGAGGACAAGGCGGCCCGCGGCCTCGTGTCCCGCTGGATGCGCGAGAGCGGCCTTACCGTCGTGACCGACTACATCGGCAACCTTTTCGGCATTTGGGAACCGGAGGACTGCGCGGATGCCGCGCCGCTCATGCTCGGCTCGCACATCGACACCGTCATCAACGCGGGACAGTTTGACGGCTGCTACGGCGTCCTCGCGGCGCTGGAGGTCGTGGACACGCTCAAAGCCTCCGGCTTTGCGCCCGACCGTCCCATCGCCGTCGCCGCGTTCACCAACGAGGAGGGCGTGCGCTACGCGCCCGACATGATGGGCTCGCTCGTCTACGCGGGCGGCTATCCGCTCGACAAGGCGCTTGCCGCCGTCGGCACGGACGGCACGACGCTCGGCGCGGAGCTCAAACGCATCGGCTGCGCGGGCACGGTCGCACCGGGCTTTCTCAAGCCCTGCGCCTTCGTGGAGCTGCACATCGAGCAGGGACCGATCCTCGACGCGGAGGGCGTCTCCATCGGCGCGGTCGAGAATTTGCAGGGCATCTCGTGGCAGCGCGTCACCGTCGAGGGCGAGCAGAACCACGCCGGCACCACGCCGACCGCCTACCGCGCGGACGCGGGGCTTGCCGCCGCGAAGGCCGTCACCTTCCTGCGCCGCCGCTGCGAGCTGCCGGACAGCCGCACCTTGGCCACCGTCGGCTGCATCGCGTTCGAGCCGAACGCCATCAACGTCATTCCCTCCAAAGCCACGTTCACCGTGGACGTCCGCAACCCCGACGCGCAGCAGCTCCGCGCCGAGGAGCAGGCGCTTGCCGATTATCTTGCCGAGCTGGAGCGCACCGACCGCGTGAGGATCACCGCCGAGCGGCTCAGCCGCTTCGACCCCGTGCTCTTTGACGAGAGCATCGTGCGGCTCGTCGAACGCGCCGCCGCCTCGCGCGGCCTCTCCTGCCGCCGCATGACCTCCGGCGCGGGGCAGGACGCGCAGATGCTCGCCCGCATCTGCCCCACGGCGATGATCTTCGTCCCCAGCGTCCGCGGCATCAGCCACAACCCTCAGGAGCTGACGCGCGACGCCGATCTCGCCGCCGGCGCCAACGTGTTCCTCGACGTCGTGACGCGGCTTGCCGGCGGCGCGTCCCTCCCTCAATAAAGCGGAAAAAAGTACCCGTCTGAACTCAGACGGGTACTTTCGCGTATTCCTTGCGTTTACTCGGTCACAAAGGGCAGCAGAGCGATCTGACGGGCGCGCTTGATCGCCTCGGTCAGCTGACGCTGGTGCATGGCACAGGTGCCGGTGGTCCTGCGGGGCAGGATCTTGGAGCGCTCGGAGATGAAGCGGCGCAGCTTGGCGGCATCCTTGTAGTCGATATATTCGCACTTGTCAACGCAGAACTGGCAGACCTTGCGGCGCTTGCGGTTCGCACCGGCGGCGCGAGTGGCCCTATTTTCGCGTTCCATAGCCATGGAAGTATCCTCCTTTATCAATTTTTCAGAACGGAAGCTCTCCGTCCTCTTCGATCTCGGCAAAGCCGCCGCCCGCGGGGGCGGAATAGGTGGACGCGGGCGAGCCGTAGGCCGGGGGCGTATCGCCGCCGGAGGCTCCGTCGCGCTTGCTGTCGCCGAAATACACGTTGTCGGCAACGACCTCCGCGCTGCGGCGGTTGTTGCCGTCCTTGTCCTTCCAGTCGCGGATCTGTAACCGGCCCTCGACCACGGCCATGCGGCCCTTGGAGAAGTACTGGCAGACAAATTCGGCGGTCTGGCGCCAAGCGACGACGTCGATGAAGTCCGTCGCCTTTTCGCCGCTCTCGCGGTTTTTGAAATCGCGGTCCACGGCGAGGGAGAAGGAAGTCACAGCCGTTCCGGTCTGCGTGCGGCGCAGCTCGGGGTCACGGGTCAGCCGACCCATGATAACGACACGATTGAGTGACATGATCTTTTCCTCCTTATTCGTCCTTGCAGACGATCATGGAACGGATAACGCCGTCGGTAATGCGAAGGATACGGTCGAGCTCCTTGGGGAACTCGGGCGCGCTGGTGAAGGAGATCAACACATAGTAGCCTTCGGTAATGTAGTTGATCGCGTAGGCGAGCTTGCGCTTGCCCCACTCCTCCACTTCCATCGCGGAGCTGTTCTGCTCCACCAGGGTCTTGAACTTCTCGGTCAGCGCGGCGACGCCTTCCTCACCCTGTGCGGGGTCGATGATGAAAACGACCTCATAGTTAGCGGAAATCTTAGCCAATTTCTTGCACCTCCTTTTGGACTGATGGCCCACACCTCCGAGGTGTGAGCAAGGATACGCCTATGATGAAGTCATAAGCCTTATTATTATACAAAAAAAGAGCGCAAAGTCAAGCCCTTCGCGCTCTTTTTCCGATCAATTTTTGAAATTTTCTCAGCCGACGACCCGTTTTCCGTCCGACCACACCGCAATGATCGCCGCCTTATCCATCTGATACACCGCGCGCTCGAAGCGCTCGGCGAGCGTGAGCGGGCGCGTCATCTCGGTGAAGCGCGCGTCGTCCACCACGACCGCGTGGAGCCGGTTGCCCCTCGCGAAGCCGTCGCGGTCGCCGAAATAGCGGTGTCCGGCGGAGGTGCCGAGGTAGTAGCCCTCGCCGACCGTGAGGAACCGCTCCCGTCCATCGGTCATCATGTGGCGGAACTTGCTCGCGCGGATCGACATGGCGACGACCTGATTCATCGCCAGCAGCGCGCCGCCGGCGATGTCGCTCCCGAGCGTGACCCAGTTGCCCTCGTCGAGCATCGTCCGCACCGGAGCGACGCCGGAGCATATATTGATGTTCGAGCCCGCGCAGTGCGCCGCGACCACGCCGTGCTCGCGCATGGCCTCGCGCTCGCGCTCGTCGGAGTGGACGCAGTGCGCCATCACCGTGTGGTCCTTCCACAATCCGTATTTGTCGTAGGTTTCCCAGTACCGCGCGCAGTCGGGGTGCAGCTTGCGCACCCACGCGATCTCGTTCACGTTCTCCGAAAGATGGGACTGAACATACAGCCCGCGCTCGTCCGCGAGCCTTCCGAGCCACGCCATCAGCCCGTCGCTGCACGAGGGCGTAAAACGCGGCGTGAGGATGGGCTTCACCGCGTGAAAGTCCGAGCAGGCGTCCAGCCAGCGCAGCGTCTCGCGCTCGCTCTCCCCGGTCGTTTCCTGCAAATGCTCGCCGCCGTTGCGGTCCATGTTGACCTTGCCGACGTAGCCGGTCACGCCCGCGCGCTCCAGCTCCTCCATCAAAACGAGCGTCGCGTCCGTGTGGAGGGAGGAGAACATCACCACGCGCGTCGTGCCGCCGGTGATGAGGTCCCGCGCGAGCTTTCTGTAAATGCGCCGCGCGTAGCCGAGGTCGGCAAAGCGCGCTTCGGTCTTGAAGGTATAGGTGTTGAGCCACTCGATCAGCGGCAGGTCCATGCCCATGCCGAGCATGGGATACTGCGGCGCGTGCAGGTGCATGTCCGCGAAGGACTGCATGATGAGCGCGTCTCCGTAGTCGATGATCTCGCCGCCCGCGCCGCGCGGCAGGGCGGGGAGGAGGTCGCGGATCGTGCCGTCGTCGTCGAGCACGAGACAGCCGCGCTCCGCCGTCTCGATGCGCCCGCACGCGGGCGCGTGAACGATGCTGCCCTTGAGAAATTTCATAAGCTCGCTCCTTTTCCATGAAAATACGGCAAAAGAAAAAGCGCCCGCTTTGAGCCTTCCCTCAAAACGAACACCCATAGCAGAGCCTTCGGCGGCCCCGTAGAAACCTTCGCGCCACGTATGCGAAGCTATATGAGCGATCCACTTTTTCCGCGCCCGTCGGGCGCCTCTACAGGTAATAATAGCACAAAGGGGGTGTGTCTGCAAGCGCTTTTTTGTCGGATCACAGAGGGCATACCCCGCGCGGGACGCGCATAGGTTTGTCCAGAGGTGACGATCATGCGGAAGATATTACGGAAAAGTAAGCTGCGCGGCGTCCCGCGCATCGCGCTTGCCGCGGCGCTCGCGGCGCTGACGCTCTGGACGGTCGGCGTGGCCGCCACGGCGCGGAGCCTGTCCGACGCCGCCGCGCGGCTCTGCCGGGAGGCGGAGCTGCCGATCGCGCTGCTGCGCTACGAGATGGGCAGCGAGAGGTCGGACGGGCTTTCCTTCGGCGCGGCACTCGCGCTGAGCCTGACGCCCCTGCTCGCCGACGCGCGCGGCGAGGTGACGCAGGCGTGGTCGAGCGAGTTACAGCTCCCGCCCGACGAGACGAAGCCCGACACGGAGGATCACGAGGGCACCACGCTCTCCGACCCGCAGTCGGGGGAGACGACGACGCGCGGCGCGGACAACGGCGTGCCGTCCAGCACGCTCAGGGCCGGCGATCCCACGGGTTACGTCGTGTGCGGCAATGTGTATGTCAACAACGGCTCGAAGTGCCCGCTCGACGCCGCCGAGCTGACCGGAGACTTCGCGGCGAAGTGTCCCGCCGGCGGCCCGCAGGTGCTCATTATCCACACGCACGGCACCGAGGCCTACACCATGCCGGCGGGGGAGGAGTACGAGGCGAGCGACGACCACCGCACGCTCGATGAGAGCAAAAATATGCTCCGCGTCGGCGACGAGATCGCCCGTGTGCTGACCGAGGCGGGGCTGGAGGTGATCCACGACCGCGGGCTGTACGACTATCCCAACTACTCCGGCGCGTACAACCGCTCGCTCGCGGCCATCGAGCAGTACCGCGCGGAATATCCCTCGCTCGTCTACATTTTGGACGTTCACCGAGACGCGGTGGCCGACAGCGAGGGCAACGAGTATAAGCTCCTCTGCGCCGAGGAACCGGCCGCCGCGCAGCTTGAATTTGTCATCGGCTCGTCCGGCGGCGGGCTGGAGCACCCCGACTGGCGCGAAAATCTCAAGCTCGCCTGCGCCGTGCAGGAGACGCTGTACGCAAAGTACCCCACGCTCATGCGCCCGGTCACGGTGCGCAACTCGCGCTACAACCAGCAGGTCACGGCCGGCTCGCTGCTCATCGAGGTCGGTACGGCGGGCAACTCGCTCGACGAGGCGCTCACCGCCGCGCGGTTTTTCGCCGCGGGCTTTGCGGAGACTGTGCTGGAGCGGTAAAAGAGAACAAACGTTTCGCGTGAAACATTTCAAAAAAGGGAGGCCCCGAAATCGGGGTCTCCCTTGCCGCTGCGGCTTATTCGTAGATGGGATACTTCTTGGTCAGGGCGACGACAGCCTCCTGCGCCTTCGTCTTATTGCCCTCGAAATCGCGGGCGACCATGCCCATGATGCGGGCGATCTCCTTCATGTCGTCCTCCTTCAGGCCGCGGGTGGTGGCGGCGGGAGTGCCGACGCGGATGCCGGAGGTGACGAACGGCTTCTCGGGGTCGTTGGGGATGGCGTTCTTGTTGACGGTGATGAAGCACTCGTCCAGACGGCGCTCGATCTCCTTGCCGGTGATGCCGAAGTTGCGCACGTCAACGAGCATGAGGTGGTTGTCCGTGCCGCCGGAGACGAGTCGGAAGCCTTCCTTCATCAGGCCGTCGGCAAGAACGGCGGCGTTCTTCACGACCTGCTCGCCGTAAGCCTTGAACTCGGGCTTGAGGGCCTCACCGAGGCAGATGGCCTTGGCCGCGATGATGTGCTCGAGCGGGCCGCCCTGCGTGCCGGGGAACACGGCGGAGTCGATCTTCTTGGCAAGCGCGATGGTCTCCGTCTCGCCGGTCTCGATGTTCTTCTTGGTGATCTCGTTCCTGCAGAGGATCATGCCGCCGCGGGGGCCGCGCAGGGTCTTGTGCGTGGTGGTGGTGACGACGTCGGCGTAGGGGATGGGATTCATGTGGACGCCTGCGGCGACGAGGCCGGCAATGTGCGCCATATCGACCATGAAGTACGCGCCGACGGAATCGGCGATCTCGCGGAACTTGGCGAAGTCGATCTTGCGGGGATAGGCGGACGCGCCCGCGAGGATCATCTTGGGCTTGCACTCCTGCGCGATGCGGTAGAGCTCGTCGTAGTCGATCTGCTCGGTCTCGTCGTTGAGGGAGTAGGGGACCTGATGGAAGTACTGGCCGGAGATGTTGACCGGGCTGCCGTGGGACAGGTGGCCGCCGTGGGCGAGGTTCATGCCCATGTAGGTGTCGCCGGGCTGGAGCATGGCCTTGAAGGCCGCGAGGTTCGCGCTCGCGCCGGAGTGGGGCTGGACGTTCGCGTGCTCGGCGCCGAAGAGCTTGCAGGCGCGCTGACGGGCGATCTCCTCCGTCTCATCGACGCAGTAGCAGCCGCCGTAGTAGCGCTTGCCGGGATAGCCCTCGGCGTACTTGTTGGTCAGGCACGTACCCATCGCCATCATCACGGCGGGGGAGACGATGTTCTCCGAGGCGATCAGCTCGATGTTGCGCTGCTCGCGGTGATACTCGTTCTCGATGGTCGCGCCGACCTCGGGATCGTACTGGGACAGGAATGCCATGGTTTCCTTGATCATGATGAAAGTTCCTCCTCTTTAATAATGACCGGAAAGATTTTGCAGACGGGCGGCGCACGGCCGGCCCGTTTGTCGTCCTACTTGGTAGGATAGCAAAAAAAGCGCCGCACTGTCAAGAACAAAGGCGCGCGGCGCTCTCGTGTTTTGTAAGAAATAAGGGGCTTCTTACCTTAAAAAAGAAAATTCACGGAAAAAGTGCGCTTTCCCGTGTGAAATCGCTTGACGATGCGCGAAGAGTTTGCTATTCTATAGGTGTGTTTTTGTACAAAAACGCACCTTGGCAGAGTAGGAAGTCATGTGTTTGCGCCCAGCGGGCGCACAGTGCCGTCGGGACGGGAAGTTGCCCGGCGGACGAAAAACCCCGGTTTGCAGTATGACTTTCGCATTCCGCTCGCCACAACAGACAAGAGACGTGAGACCTCTTTTCTGCGTGGCTCCTGCCGTAAGGGGAGGGGGGTCATCTGTGCCCTCTCCAAACAGCCACGCTCCGCGCGGGAGAATGAGCGCCTGCGGCGGAAGCCCAATTTTTTGAGGAGGAAAACTCTCATGTCTCCGCTCACCGTCTTTCTCTGCGCCGCCGCCTGCGTCATCGGGCTGCTCGCCGCGCTCATCGTGGTCGGGCGCTTTGCCTCGCTGACCACGCGCAAGCTCGTCGCCATCGCGCTGCTCACCGCCGTTTACGTCGTGCTGAGCATCGTCGGCACGCTGAACCTGTGGTGGATCCGCATTTCCGTGGATTCGCTGCCCATCATTCTCGGCGCGCTGCTCTACGGCCCCGCCGGAGGACTGCTCGTGGGGCTGCTCGGCAGCTTCATGAACCAGCTGCTCGCCTACGGGCTCACCGCCACGACCCTTCTCTGGGTTCTTCCCGCCGCCGTGCGCGGACTGCTCATCGGCCTGTACGCTAGGCGCTGCGGCTATGTGCTCTCCCGCGCGCAGACCATCGGCGCGCTCGTCGTCACCGCCGTCGTCGTCACCGCGCTCAACACCGGCGTGATGTATCTCGACAGCGTGATCTACGGCTACTATACCTATGCCTACGTGTTCGGCGGCATCGCCGCCCGCGTGTTCTCCGGCGCCGCCACCGCCGTTGTGATGGCGCTCGTCGCCCCGCCGGTGATCGAGCTGCTCAAGCGCTCGCTGCGCTCCGCGCAGAGGGCCTGAGCGCTTTTCCCGCGTCAGTCCAAATTCCAGTTCTGTAAGGAGGAGCTGTTATGTACGGAAGCAAGATGAAGTCTGAGGAGACCGACCATCTGTTTGAAGCCATTCTCTCGCTCAAGGATCTTGAGGAGTGCTACCGTTTCTTCGACGACCTCTGCACCTTCAGCGAAATTCAGGCCATGACGCAGCGTTTGCAGGTCGCTGAAATGCTGGAGGCGGGCAACACCTTCTCCCAGATCTCCAAGGAGATCGGCGTATCCTCCGCCACCATCACCCGCGTCAACAAGTGCATCAGCTACGGCGCGGACGGGTACAAGATCGTTCTGGAACGCATGAAGGACCGGCGCGGTCAGGAATAAGGAAAGCTCTGTCTCACAGCCCCTGCCGTCCGGCAGGGGCTTTTCCTCGTTTCGCCGCTTTTACTAATTAGCAAGTCAGCAAAGCGCCTTGCTATCGTCAGAGAGTACAAAAAAGCGCAAAAAATATGTGAAAATTTATTGATTTTTTGTGAACACCTATGATATAATACAAAAGCAGATCCCACAGGGCGCGGTGATTTTGTCAAACCGGACGATCTTCACCGCGCGGCGGGACCGAACCGGAACGGGGACGCGCGGCGGCGCGTGAGAAGCGCCGTTTGCCCGACGGCGGCCGTCAAACGCCTTCGTTTCCAAATTTCCGTATGCGGGGCTCCCTCCCGGATACGGAGCATCACAGCTTGTTGCACTGATCTGTTTTCGCAGAAAGGAGGGGCGGTCGGAAGAGACCTTGTGTGTGGGGACGGTCTCCGCCGCGCGGCGGCGTTCGTCTCAGGTATCGTTCGAGCTTACGCAACAAACTAAAAAAATTATTTTCAAAGAGAGAGGTTCTAATCAATGGCTAACGAAACGAAAACTGCACGGCAGCCGAGCTTTATTTTAGCTCTGGTGCCCATCGCGGCTATGGTCGCGCTGATGCTCTATTGCTTCCTGCTTTCCGAGTCCGGTTATCATGACGCGCATATGCCGCTGACCATCTCCATCGTCATCGCCTGCGGCGTCGGCTGCATCTGCGGCCACAGCTTCAAGGATATGCTCGCCGGTATGGTTGACCGTCTGAGCGCCTCCATGGAAGCGATCCTCATCCTCTGCACCGTCGGTTTCCTCGTCTCCAGCTTCATGGCCTCCGGCGCCATCCCCGCGATGATCGTCTACGGCCTTGACCTGCTGACCCCGAAGCTGTTCCTGCCCATCGGCTGCATCATGTGCGCCATCGTCGGTCTCGCCTGCGGCTCCTCCTGGACCACCACCGCGACCGTCGGTCTTGCGTTCCTCGGCATCGGCGCGGGCCTCGGCATCAATCCCGCCATCACCGCCGGCATGATCATCTCCGGCGCGTATGTCGGCGATAAGTTCTCCCCGCTGTCCGACACCACCAACCTCGCCGCGGCTGTCGCCGAAACGGGCCTGTTCGACCACGTCGCCGCGATGGTTTCCACCACCGCCCCCACGATGGTCATCGCTCTGGTGCTCTACACCATCCTCGGCCTGAACGTTGACGTCAGCTCCTATGATCCCACCGTCGCCGCCGGCATTCAGGATGCGTTCCGCGGCGCCTTCAACATCAGCCCCATCCTGCTCGTTCCCATCGCCGTGGTTATCCTCATGTGCGTCCTGCGCGTGCCCGGCCTGGTCGGCATTGCCGTTTCCGTCGCCGTCGCCGTGCTCTTCGCCGTGATCTTCCAGGGCGGCTACAGCGATCTCGGCGGCATCTTCGATATGCTGCACTATGGCCTCGGCATCGAGACCGGCAACGAAGTCGCCGACTCCATCCTCGGCAAGGCCGGCGGCATGGACGGCACCATGTGGACCATCAATCTCGTTATCCTCGCGGTCGCCTACGGCGGCGCTCTTGAGCGCTGCGGCTGCATCGAGCGTCTGTTCGGCAACATCAAGCACAAGATCCACTCCGTCGGCAGCCTGATCCTCGCCACCCTGCTGACCTCCATCTTCTGCGACGCCACCATGTGCGACCAGTTCCTCGGCATCGGCGTGCCCGCCCCCATCTATGTTGACAAGTTCGACGAGCTGGGCCTCGCCCGCAATATGCTCTCCCGTTCTCTTGAGGACGCCGGCACCCTCTGGGCGGTCATGTTCCCCTGGACCGGCTGCGGCGCTTATCAGACCGGCGTTCTCGGCATGAGCCCGCTGGTGTTCTTCCCCTATGCGTTCGTCAACCTGCTCAACCCCATCTACGCCTACGTCACCGCCGCGCTCGGCCGCAACATCTTCTGGGCTGACGGTTCCTACACCAACCTGTTCGGCAAGACCAGAATGGGCAAGGCCGCCGAGGCTCCCGAGGCCGCTCACGAGAAGGCCGTCGCCAACCTCGAAGCGCGCCGTGCCGCCGGTAAGGCCCCCAAGATCAACGCGTAATTGCTCTTACATAAGGCGTGCGTCCCGCACGCACGCCTTACCCCGTTTTAGAAAGGAACTACAGCCGTGAGACAATCGCTTCCCTGGGAATCCGTCCCGCCCCCGATCTACACCGCCCGTCTGCCAAAGCAGCGCAAGCGGTGGGTCACCGCAGGCGGCTGGGCTTTATCCGTCGTACTGCTGCTGTTCGGCGTAACGGCATGGGGCCGGATGCCTCTCGTAGCAGCGGTGTCCATGACGTTCGCCGTGCTGTACGCCATCACCCTCGTCACGAAGAAGGATTCCGTGGTCACCACCCGCGGGCTTGAGATCTTCTATCAGATGTGGGTCACGACGCACTACGACTTCTACCCGTGGGAGCAGATCAACTCCATCGTCACCGAGGACCGAAAGCATCCGGATCTGATCCGGCTGCACATCGGCTACAGCTCGATGGAGAAGGCGCTGTTCTTCACCCGCTCCGACGCGGAGGCCGTCATCAGGCTGGCAAAGGAGCAAAATCCCGCCATCCGCGTGGTCGATTACAACGTCGCACCAAAGCAGGCCCCTCAAAAACGGAAAAGAAAATAACACAGAAAGGACCGCCGAGTGATCGGCGGTCCTTTTTTGCTCTGCTCGTGATAACACAGCACCACAGCGCCGTAATATAGTAATAACATACAAAATCGCAAGAAATTTAACAATAGTTCCTATTGATTTTGCACAAAATTTGTGCTATTCTAATACCATCAACCAAAACCACACCATCTTTGGCTGAGGTATCTCACCGGCAGGCGCGCCGGGCGTCATGGGCAGGCGTCTGATGAAAACGCACCTTTCGGGAAAAGCTTCTCACACCGCAGCAAGAAACCGTGCCATTCGGCAACTCTATTTTTGAGAAATGAGGCAACTATTATGATCATGAATCCCACCGCCATCAAGCACGTTGTGGTCGACGGCCACAGCCTGACGCTTGAGTCCTTTGTCGCCATCGCGCGCTACAACGCCACGGTCGAGCTGGCTCCCTCCGCGCTCGAGGCCATGCAGAAGTCCCGCGCGCTCGCCGAGAAGATCGCCGCCGAGGGCCGCGTCGCCTACGGCATCACCACCGGCTTCGGTGAGTTCCAGAAGGTCGCCGTCCCCAAGGAGATGAGCAACCAGCTCTCCACCAACCTGATCCTCAGCCACTGCACCGCCGCCGG
>CAVKBJ010000114.1:0-13537 GCA_963654505.1 Lachnospiraceae bacterium | reverse complement strand
GAGAAGGTCGAGATCGAGCTCAACGCCGTCACCGACAACCCGCTGATGTTCCTCGACGACGAGGCCGTTATCTCCGGAGGCAACTTCCACGGCGAGCCGATGGCGCTTCCGTTCGACTTCCTCGGCATCGCCGCCAGCGAGCTGGCCGACGCCTCCGAGCGCCGCACCGAGCGCATGGTCAACCCCGCGCTGAGCAACGGCCTGACCGCGTTCCTCACCACCGAGGCGGGCGTCAACTCCGGCTTCATGATCGTGCAGTACGCCGCGGCCTCCATGGTCAGCGAGAACAAGATCTACGCACATCCCGCGTCCGTTGACTCCATCCCCTCCTCCGCCAACCAGGAGGATATCGTCTCCATGGGCACCACCGCCGCCCGCAAGGCCAAGATGATCTTGCAGAACACGCAGGACGTTCTTGCCGACGAGCTGATGACCGCCTGCCAGGCCATCGACATCCGCCGCCGCCTGAACACCCACGGTCAGGGCCTCACTCCGCTGCACGAGGCGCTCTACCAGCACGTGCGCAAGGAGGTCGCTTTCTATGAGATCGACCGCGAGATTTGGCCCGACATCCGTGCGGTGGAGAAGATGATCCGCTCCGGCGAGCTGCTCGACATCGTCAAGGAGTATATCCCCGACTTCGAGTAAGCCTTCTTGTGCACAGCGCACAGAAGCCACTATATTTAGTGTCATGATTTGCTCCCATAATCAATATATTGCATAATCTTTTGAAAATTGGGAACAAAGCAGTTGACAGCCGATGATGAGAGGGTGTAAAGTCTATGCAGACTTTGCACCCTCTTTTTTTTGCAAGCGAGGAGGTCACAGCATGGAACTCAAGGTTTTACGCGCCGATCCCGCCGGCAACATCACGCTCTTTGTTCTCGACGGCGTGGAGAAGGAGCGCCGCGCGGCGCTTGCCGCCGAGCTGATGCGGCGGCTGCCCGAAATGAAGATCGAGCAGGTCGGCTTCGCCTGTCCCGCCGACCCCGACACTGACGGGCGCATGGAGATGATGGGCGGCGAGTTCTGCGGCAACGCCACCCGCGCCTACGCCATGTACGTCGCGCGGCAGAGGGGCGGGCTTTCCGAGGTGAGGCTCCGCGTCAGCGGCTGCGACCACGTCGTCACCGCGTCGGTCGATCTCGCGCAGGGCATCGCCCGCGCAGAGATGCCGCTCCCGCGTTCTGTCCGCGCGGCGGAGGTCAACGGCCGCGCCGGTACGCTCGTCGATCTCGCCGGCATCGCGCATTTCGTCGTCGAGGGCGTTGCGCTAGGCGAGGAGTTCTTTCGCGATGCCGAGCCGCTTTTCGCGGGCATTGACGCGCTCGACGCCTACGGCGTCATTTTCCTCGACCGCGCGAGCCACCGCATGACGCCGCTCGTCAAGGTCGTGGATACCGGCACGCTCGTCTGGGAGGGGAGCTGCGGCAGCGGCTCCGTCGCCTGCGCCGTCGCGGAGAGCGAGGGCCTTGCGGACGGGCTTTTCGAGCAGGACTACATCCAGCCCGCGGGCGTTGTCCGCGCAAGCGTGGAGCGGCGCGGCGGCGCGGTCGTTTCCGCCGCCATCGGCGGACCCGTGACGCTCGGCGAACCGGTGCTGATCTCCCTGTAAGCCGAGGCCCGCAGAACGCTTAAAATTTTTAACCGATACCGAAAAAGTGGCTCGTGAAAGTTGTTTACGTTTTTCCTGCATTTTGCTACAATGAAGTCAAGTTATCCAGTCGGGAAAACAAACTTTCACATACTGCATCAGGAGGTATTTTCACATGACCGATATTGAGATCGCCCAGGCCCATGAAATGAAAAAGATCACCGAGGTCGCCGCTGCCGCCGGCATCGACGAGCAGCACCTTGAGCTATACGGCAAGTACAAGGCCAAGCTTGACCTCACCGAGATCCGCAAACTGCCCCGCAAGGCAAAGCTGATCCTCGTCACCGCCATCAGCCCCACCCCCGCCGGCGAGGGCAAGACCACCACTTCCGTCGGTCTTGCCGACGCGCTCAACCGGCTCGGCGAGAAGGCTATGGTCTGTCTGCGTGAGCCCTCCCTCGGCCCCGTGTTCGGCGTCAAGGGCGGCGCGGCCGGCGGCGGCTACGCGCAGGTCGTGCCGATGGAGGATATTAACCTCCACTTCACCGGCGACTTCCACGCCATCGGCGCGGCGAACAACCTGCTCGCCGCTCTGCTCGACAACCACATCCAGCAGGGCAACGCCCTGAACATCGACCCGCGCAAGATCGTGTGGAAGCGCGCGGTCGATATGAACGACCGTCAGCTGCGCCACATTATCGACGGTCTCGGCGGCAAGGCCAGCGGCATACCGCGCGAGGATGGCTTTGAGATCACTGTCGCCAGTGAGATCATGGCCGTGCTGTGTCTGGCCACCGGTCTTGCCGACCTCAAGGAGCGTCTTGCGAAGATGGTCATCGCCTACACCTATGACGATCAGCCTGTCACCGCGCACGACATCAAGGCCGAGGGCGCGATGGCCGCGCTGCTGAAGGACGCCATCAAGCCGAACCTCGTCCAGACCCTTGAGGGCACCCCCGCGTTTATCCACGGCGGCCCGTTCGCCAACATCGCCCACGGCTGCAACTCCCTCATGGCGACCGAGACGGCCATGCGCCTGAGCGACTACACTGTGACCGAGGCCGGCTTCGCCGCCGATCTCGGTGCCGAGAAGTTCCTCGACATCAAGTGCCGCGCCGCCGGTTTCCATCCCAACGCCGTCGTCATCGTCGCCACCGTGCGCGCCCTCAAGTACCACGGCGGCGTGCCCAAGGCCGAGCTGAACAATGAGAACCTTGAAGCTCTCGAAAAGGGTCTGCCGAACCTGCTCCAGCACGTCGATAACGTCAAGAACGTCTACGGCCTGCCCTGCGTGGTCGCCATCAACGCTTTCCCGACCGATACCGCCGCCGAGCTTTCTCTCGTCGAGAGCAAGTGCCGCGAGCTGGGCGTCAACGTCCGTCTGAGCGAGGTCTGGGCCAAGGGCGGCGAGGGCGGCAAGGCGCTCGCCGAGGAGGTCGTCCGCCTGTGCGAGGAACCCGACCACTTCCAGTACGTCTACGACGTGAACGACAGCATCGAGAACAAGCTCAACGCCATCGCCACCAGGGTCTACCACGCCGACGGCGTCACCATCGCCGCGAGCGCCAAAAAGCAGCTCAAGCAGCTCACCGACCTCGGCTTTGATAAGCTCCCGATCTGTATGGCCAAGACGCAGTTCTCCTTCTCCGACGACGCCGCGAAGCTCGGCGCGCCCCGCGGCTTCAAGATCACCGTGCGCGACCTCAAGGTCAACGCCGGCGCGGGCTTCCTCGTCGCCAAGACCGGCGACATCATGACCATGCCGGGCCTGCCCAAAGTTCCGTCCGCCGAGAAGATCGATGTGGACGAAAACGGAAAGATCACCGGACTGTTCTAAAAATTCACACACCCCTAAGGAGGGACTTTTCATGAAAATTGCGGAAATGAAGGTCACGGAGCTGGTCAATGCGGTCGGCTCGGATTCCCCGGCTCCCGGCGGCGGCGCGGTCGCGGGCCTTGCCGGCGGCATCGGCGTCGCGCTGACAATGATGGTCAATGGTCTCACGCTCTCGAAGAAGGGCTTTGAGAACGACCGCGACCGCATCCTCGACGCCATCGCCAAGGGCAACGAGCTCAAGGAACGGTTCATGGACGTCATGAACCGCGACAGCGAGGTGTTCGACGTGCTGATCGAATCCCTTGCCCTGCCCAAGGAGAACGACGCCCAAAAGGCCATTCGCCGCGGCGCGGTGCAGGCGAGCTTCCGCAACTGTACCGAAGTCCCCCTGACGATGATGGAGGTCTGCGCCGAGTCCATCGACCTGCTCTCCGGCCTTGTCGGCACGACCAACCCGAACGTCGTGAGCGACCTCGGCATCGCGGCCCTTACGCTCAAGACCGCCATGCAGAGCGCATGGCTCAACGTCCTCATCAACCTGTCCTCGCTCAAGGACAAGGAGTTTGCGGACGAGTGCTGCCGCCGCGGCGAGGCGCTGCTCTCGCGCTCCATTCCGCTCGCGGAGGAGAGCTACGACAAGGTCATCAAGGTCATCGAAAAGAAATAATGGACACGGGGCGCGGCTTTATGGCCGCGCCCCGTCCTATCAAGGAAAGAGCTTCGACCGCAGCGGTCGAAGCCCTTTTTCGTTTTTCAGTTGATCTGCTTGCGGCGGGAAAGGTTCATCGTGCCGTCCTTCATCTCGCCGACGCTCTCGAGACTCTTGCCCGTGCCCTCGGCGACGCACTGGATGGCGTTCTCCGCCACCACGGTATGAATGCCCGTGCGCGCCGTGACCAGCTTATCAAAGCCGCGCACAAGGCTGCCGCCGCCGGTCATGACGATGCCGTTGCCGGAAATATCTGCCACCAGCTCGGGCGGCGTGCGCTCAAGCACCTGATGCACGGCCTCCATAATGCGCTCGACCGGCTCCTCAAAGGCGTCCATCATCTCCGTGGAGGTCACGGTGATGAGCTTGGGCAGCCCCGTGAGCAGGCAGCGGCCCTTGACCTCCATCGCCATTTCCTCCTCGGGCGGGAATACACAGCCGATGGTCATTTTCATCTCCTCAGCCGTGCGCTCACCGATGAGCAGGTTGTGCTTGCGGCGCATATACTTCACGACCGCCTCGTTGAACTGGTCGCCCGCGACCTTGATGGATGCGCTCTCGACCACGCCGGAGAGCGAGATCACGGCAATGTCGCTCGTGCCGCCGCCGATGTCGATGATGAAGTGGCCGTCGGGCTGGGTGATGTCGATTCCCGCGCCGATCGCCGCCGCGACCGGCTCCTCGATGAGGTACACGCGCCGCGCGCCGGCCTGAATGCCCGCGTCGATGACCGCGCGCTCCTCGACCTCGGTGATGCCGGAGGGCACGCAAATGATGATGCGCGGCTTGAAGAACTGGAAGCCCATGATCTTGTGGATAAACTCCTTGAGCATCCGCTCCGTCACCTCATAGTCCGAAATGACGCCCTCGCGCAGCGGACGGATCGCGATGATGTTGCCGGGCGTGCGGCCGAGCATGGCCTGCGCGTCCGCGCCGACCTTCAGCAGCTTGCCCGTATCCTTATCAATGGCCACCACACTCGGCTCGTTGAGCACGATGCCCTTGTCCTTCACATAGATCAATACCGACGCGGTACCGAGGTCGATACCGATATCCTTTGCCAGTGAACACATAATAATGCTACCTCTCGTTTTTCTCTTGTATTCCGGCGGAATGCTCCGCGTTTCTATTTACTCGCCTTTTTATTATAGCGGCTCGCATCCGTTTTTGCAATAGCATTGTGTGCGATTTTTCCGCTGCCTATGCGTCCGGCGCTTCGCGCCTTGCGCCGTCCTTCTCCTTTTCCGTCACGGCGCGCGCCAGCGTCGCGCAGACCACGTCCGCCGCGCCGGCCTCCTTCAGCACGCGCACGCACTCGCCGAGCGTCGAGCCGGTGGTGAGAATGTCGTCGATGAGCAAAATTTTAGCGCCGCGAATTTTTTCGACGTTTTCCGCCTCGTACACGCCCAGCACGTTGTCACGCCGCTCGGCGGCGGAGGAAAGCCCGCTCTGCGCGGCGTTGTTTTTCGTTTTTCGCAGCAGGCGCACCGGCTCAACGCCCCAGTGCTTCGCCGTCTCCCGCGCGAGCAGATACGCCTGATCGTAGCCGCGCTCGCGTTCGCGCTTTTTACTCACCGGGACCCATGTCACCGTGTCGAACGCGCCGCCCAGCTCCTCCGCGGCGCAGCGGGCAAGCAGCTCTCCGCCGCCCTCGGCGACGCTCTGCGCCCCGTGAAACTTGAAGCGCAGCAGTCCCTCGCGCACCGCGTCCTCGTAGAGCAGGGGAGAGGCGCACCTCCCGAAGCCCGCGCCCTCGCACAGCTGCATCTTCGCGTAGGGCAGCGACCTCTCGCAGTCCGCGCATACACCGTGAACGCCCGCCCTGCGGCAGAAGGCGCAGCGCGGCGGAAAGAGCAGATCGAGCAGCTTTTCTTTCCAATTCATGCCGTCCCTCCGTTCCACAGCCGCCAGCGCAGACCGCTGTAGCGCCGCGCGCGGCGGTCGTTCGCCGCCATTTTGGCAAGCGCCGCGTCGTCGCCCACTAAAATGAGCAGTTCCCGCGCCCGCGTGATGGCGGTGTAGAGCACCCCGCGCACCATCAATCCCGGCGCCGCCGGCGCGGAGACGAAAATCACCGCGCGGTATTCGCTGCCCTGCGCCTTATGTACCGTCATCGCGTAGGCCATGTCCAGCTCCGCGAGCATATCCGCGGTGTAGGCCGCCACGCGGTCGTCAAAGGCGATGGAGATCAGCTCGCCGCTCGGGTCGATCTGCAAAATTTTTCCCACGTCGCCGTTGAAGATGCCCGCGCCCGCCGTGCCGTCCTCGCGCTCCCACAGAACGTCGTAGTCGTTGCGCGTCTGCATCACGCGGTCGCCCTCGCGGAACACGAGGTCGCCGAAGCGCTTCTCGCGTTTGCCTGCCATCGGCGGATTGAGCGCCGCCTGCAGCGCGCGGTTGAGCGCCGCGGTGCCGGTGCCGCCCTTGCGCGTCGCCGTGAGCACCTGAATGCTCTCGGCGGGAATGTGCATTTTTTCGGGCAGCCGGGTCTTGCACAGCTCCACCACCGTGTCCACCAGCCGCGCGCTGTCGCGGCGGGGGAGGAAGAAGAAGTCGCTCGCCGCGCTGTTGTGCAGCTCGGGCAGCTGCCCCTCGTTCACCAGATGCGCTCCGCGCACGATGGCGCTCTGCTCCGCCTGACGGAAAATGTCGCGGAGCGCCACGGTCGCCACCCGCCCCGAGCGGATCAGGTCGCCGAACACGTTCCCCGCGCCGACGCTCGGCAGCTGGTCGGGATCGCCCACGAGCACCAGCCGGCACCCCGGCCGCAGCGCCGCGAGCAGCGCCCGCATGAGCGCGAGATCGACCATCGACGTCTCGTCCACGATCACCGCGTCGGCTTCGAGCGGCTCCTTTTCGTTTTTCGCAAAGGCCGTCTCGCCCGTCTGCTCGTTCCAGCTCATGCCGAGCAGGCGGTGAATGGTCTGCGCCTCCGCGCCGCACAGCTCGCCCATGCGCTTGGCCGCGCGCCCGGTCGGCGCGCACAGCAGCACGTCCAGCCCCATGCGCTCGAAGAGCGCCACGATGCCGCGCACACTCGTCGTTTTGCCCGTGCCCGGCCCGCCGGTGAGGATCAGCAGCTCCTCCCGCGCGGCAAGCTCCACCGCCTGCCGCTGTAACGGCGCGTACTCGATGCCCTGCGCGCGCTCGATCTCGTCGATGATCTTCTTCGCCCCGCGCAGCCTGTCCGGCTTGTCCGCGAGCATCGCGCTCACGCGCGTATAGACATATATCTCCGCCTCGTGGCAGCGGCGCAGATAGCAGCCGGTCACGTTCGCGACCTGCTCCTGCACCACGCGCCCGCGCTCGATGAGGTCGTCGAGCGATTTTTCCACTGTGTCCGTATCGCAGTCGAGCAGCTGCGCCGCGGCCGCGGCGAGCTTTTCCCGCGGCAGGAAAACGTGCCCGCCGCTCTGCTCGTTGTGGCTGAGCTCAAAGAGCACGCCCGCCTCCGTGCGGCAGGAGGAGTCGCCCGAAAAGCCCATCGAGAGCGCGATCTCGTCCGTCACGGAGAAGTCCACGCCGAAGCTCTCTCCGCTCAGAAGATACGGGTCGCGCCGCAGCGCGTCCATCGCGTCCGCGCCGTAGCGCCGAAAGAGCTGCATCGCAAGCCCCACCGGCAGGTCGTACTTCGTCAGGAAGTCCAGTACCCGCCGCAGGCCCGACAGCTCCCGCCAGCTCTCCGCGATCTCCCGTGCGCGCTTTTCCGTGATGCCCTTGACGGCGCGCAGTCGCTCCGCCCCGTCGTCGAGCGCGTCGAGCGTGCCCTCGCCGAAGCGGTCTACTAACTTCTGTGCCGTCGCCGGTCCGATGCCGCGCACCACGCCGGAGGCAAGGTAGCTCAATATCTCCGCCTCGCCCGTGGGCATATGCCGCTCCACCTCGTTGGCGGCGAACTGCTCGCCGTGCTGCGGATGCGTCGTGTACCGTCCGGTCAAGATCAGCTCCTCGCCCGGCGCGGCGCAGGGGATGCAGCCCACCGCCGTCACCACCTCGCCGTCGTCCGTGACGATGCGCGCGACCGTATAGCCGTTTTCCTCGTTTTGGAAAACGACCGTCAGGATCGTGCCGATGACCGTTGTGCGCTCTGCCATGTCCCTCTCTCCGTTCCTTTTCAACCGTCAAACTGCCGCGCGAGGTCGCTTTGCGGACAGACCGTCACGTCAAAGCTCTCGCGGCACAAAAGCTGCGCCACGCGCTGCGCGTCCTCGTCCATGCCGCAGTCCGCGATGATGATGCGCGAAAACCCGCCCGAGGCGTAGCGCTCGTTCTCCAGCGCCCGCACCGTGTGCTCCAGCGCTTCCGCCGCGCCCCGCGCGGGCACGATCACCGCCGTCTCGCCCCGCGCCCGCTCGCGCGGATGCGTCAGCGCCGTCACGGCGAACCATACGACCGCCGCCAGTCCCACCGCGGCAAGCGCCGCGATCACGCCGTCCTGCAAAAGCTGCATTTCCCCAACCCCTCTCGCGCCAGCTTATGACAGGCTGCCGCAAAGGGTGCGGGCTTCGCTCATAAAACCTTCTTCAAATACTGTCCCGTATAGGACGCCTTGACCTCCGCGACCTCCTCGGGCGTGCCCGCCGCGACGAGCGTGCCGCCGCCGCTGCCCCCCTCGGGGCCGAGGTCGATGAGGTAGTCCGCCGACTTGATGACGTCGAGGTTGTGCTCGATGACGAGCACGGTGTTGCCCGCGTCGGTGAGCTTTTGCAGGACCTCCAGGAGCTTGCGCACGTCGTCCGTGTGCAGGCCGGTCGTCGGCTCGTCGAGGATATAGATGGTGCGCCCCGTCGCGCGCTTACTGAGCTCGGTCGCGAGCTTGACGCGCTGCGCCTCGCCGCCCGAGAGCGTGGTGGAGGACTGTCCGAGCTTGATATACCCCAGCCCCACGTCGCGCAGGGTTTCGAGCTTGTTCGCCAGCTTCGGCAGGTCGCGGAAAAATTCCAGCGCCTCCTCCACCGTCATTTCCAGCACGTCCGCGATGCTCTTTCCCTTGTAGCGTACCTCCAGCGTTTCGCGGTTGTAGCGCTTGCCCTTGCATACCTCGCAGGGCACGTAGATGTCCGGCAGGAAGTGCATCTCGATCTTGAGCTGCCCGTCGCCGCCGCAGGCCTCGCAGCGGCCGCCGCGCACGTTGAAGCTGAAGCGTCCCGCGTTGTAGCCGTGTGCCTTCGCGTCCGGCGTGGAGGCGAACAGGTCGCGGATGTCGTTGAACAAATTCGTGTACGTCGCCGGGTTCGAACGCGGCGTGCGCCCGATGGGACTCTGGTCGATGCAGATGACCTTGTCCAGATTTTCCTCGCCCTCGATGGCACGGTGCTTTCCCGCGCGGGCCTTCATGCGGTTGAGGTCAGCCCCCAGCTTCTTATAGATGATCTCGTTGACGAGCGAGCTTTTCCCGCTGCCGGAAACGCCCGTCACGCAGGTGAACGTCCCGAGCGGAACGCTCACATCGATGTTTTTCAGATTGTTCTCCGCCGCCCCGCGCACGGTGAGGAGCTTTCCGTTCCCCGCGCGCCGCGTTTTCGGTGTCTCGATCTTCTTTCTGCCGCTGAGATACTGACCCGTCAGGCTGCTTTCGTTTGCCATGACCTCCGCCGGCGTGCCCGCCGCGACGACGTGCCCGCCGTGGACGCCCGCGCCCGGGCCGATGTCCACGATATAGTCCGCCGCGCGCATGGTGTCCTCGTCGTGCTCGACCACGATGAGCGTGTTGCCGAGGTCGCGCAGCCGCTTGAGCGTCGCGAGCAGCTTGTCGTTGTCCCGCTGGTGCAGGCCGATGGACGGCTCGTCGAGGATATACAGCACCCCCATCAGGCTGCTGCCGATCTGCGTCGCCAGTCTTATTCTCTGGCTCTCGCCGCCGGAAAGCGTCGCGCTCGCGCGGGAAAGCGTCAGATACTCCAGCCCGACCGAGCGCAGGAAGCCGAGCCGGTTTTTGATCTCCTTCAAAATGCGCTCGGCAATGCGCATCTGCTGCTCCGTGAGCGTCAGCGCGTCCACGAACGCGATCTCCTCGGTCACGCTCATGCGCGTGAAGGTGTCGATGTCCATGCCGCCGACCGTCACCGCCAGCGACTCGCGCCGCAGCCTGCGGCCCCGGCAGGCGGGGCAGGGGCACTCGCTCATGCACTCCTCCAGCTCCGCGCGCACGCTCTCGCTCTGCGTCTCCTGATATCGGCGCTCAAGGTTCGTCACCACGCCCTCGAACGGCTGATACAGCACGCCCTTGCCGCGCGGCTGATCGAATTGCAGCTCCAGCTTCTCGCCCTTCGTGCCGTAGAGGATCGCGTCTATGACCTCTTTGGAGAGCTTTTCCACCGGATCGCGCAGCGAGAAATGATATTTTTTCGACAGCGCGTCGAAGTACATCCTCGCGATGCCGTCCCCGCGCACGTTGCTCCACCCCGACGCGCAGATCGCCCCGTCGAGAATGGAGAGCGCCTTGTTCGGGATCACCAGCTCCGGATCGACCTTGAGCTGGCTGCCGAGGCCCGTACACGCCGGACACGCGCCGAAGGGATTGTTGAACGAGAACATCCGCGGCGTCAGCTCCTCGATGGACACGCCGCAGTCCTCGCAGGCGTAGTTCTGCGAAAAGAGGATATCTCGCTCCGGATTGAGTACGTTGATTAGCACCAGCCCGCCGGAGAGCGCCGCGGCGGTCTCCGCCGAGTCGGTCAGGCGGTGTACCGCGTCGGGCTTCAGAATGATGCGGTCCACCACGACCTCGATGTTGTGCTTGACGTTCTTTTCGAGCTTGATCTCCTCGCTCAGGTCGTACATACTCCCGTCCACGCGCACACGGACGTAGCCGGACCGCCTCGCGTCCTCAAAGACCTTGGCGTACTCGCCCTTTTTCCCGCGGATGACCGGCGCCATCACCTGAATGCGCGTCCCCTCGCCGAGCGCCATCACTTGATCGACGATTTGGTCGATGGTCTGCTGTTTGATCTCCCTACCGCAGTTCGGGCAGTGCGGCGTGCCGACCCGCGCCCACAAAAGGCGCAGGTAGTCGTAGATCTCCGTCACCGTGCCGACCGTCGAGCGCGGGTTCTGCGAGGTCGTTTTCTGGTCGATGGAGATGGCGGGGGAGAGGCCGTCGATGTAGTCCACGTCCGGCTTTTCCTTCTGCCCCAAAAACATCCGCGCGTAGGACGACAGGCTCTCCACATACCGCCGCTGCCCCTCGGCATAGATGGTGTCAAACGCGAGCGACGATTTGCCGCTGCCGGACAGTCCCGTGACGACGGTCAGCTTGTCGCGCGGAATGCTCACGTCGATGTTCTTCAGGTTATTCTCCCGCGCGCCCTTGACAAAAATTTGATCTAACATTGTAATATTGCTCCAAAATAATACGCTTTGTAATCAGTTATCCACGGAGTCCGAGTTCCTTTGCAATTCGTTTGACCTGTAGGACAAACTTATCATCCCCCTCTTTTTCGGTTTACATCTTTTTGAGGAGTGGTTGACCACCTGTAAATCTGTTCAATGCTGCCGTAGCCTCGATGAAAAATCTTTGCATATTTCATACAGTTGCTTGCTGATGCCGCATCCGACAAAATGACTTTCAGCTGTTCATCCGTCCATTCTTTTCCCTTATTGCTGGTATCTCTTTTCTCCTCATTTTCTTTTTGAAAATCTATAAGGAGTTTCTCTATGTAGTTGATCTGCTCATCAAAACTCATTCCATCGATTGACTCATTTAACACATCAAATAATTTCTCTTTAAATTCTCTCTTTGTCATCTCATTGCCTCCTCATTTTTATTGATCCACGATAATGTCCGCCGTTTTCCCGCGCACGAGCGCGAGCAGCTCGGCGGGCCTGACCTCGACCTGATAGCCGATCTTCCCCGCCGAGACGATAACCGTCGCCAGCTTTTCCGCCGAGGCGTGGAACACCGTCGGGAACAGCTTCTTCATGCCCACCGGCGAGCAGCCGCCGTGAACGTAGCCCGTCAGCGGCAGCAGCTCCTTCTGATGGATCATCTCGACCGACTTCTCGCCCACGGCCTTCGCCGCCTTTTTGAGGTCAAGGTTCTCCGCCACCGGCACGTCGAACACGTAGTATTGCCCGCTCGCGCCGCGCGCCACCAGCGTCTTGAACACCTGCGCGGGATCAAAGCCCATGCTTTTTGCGACCGTCACACCGTCCACCGCCGCGCCCTCCTCATGCGGATAGCTGTGCGGCGTGTAGGCGATCTTCTTCTGCTCGAGCACGCGCATCACGTTCGTTTTTTCTTCCTTATTCTTTGCCATGTTCGTTCACCTCAATACATATACACAGGCGAGGATACACCCCAGCCCCAAAAATACTGTCAGGCTCACCGGCTCGCCGAAGACGAGGATGCCCACGAACGACGCGACCACCGGCTCAATGCTCGCCAGAATGCTCGCCTTGCCGCTCTCGACCGAGGCCAGCCCTTTCGTGTAGAGCAGGTACGGCAGCACCGTCGAGATAACGATCAGCCCCAGCGCGACGAAAAACATCCTCGTGTCCGCGAACACCGCGCCCAGCTCATCCCCGTCGAGCAGGAAAAGCGAGCCGATCCCGCCGAACACGAAGGTCCAGTACACCACGGTGAACGGCGCGTAGTGCCGCAGGCCGAACGGCGCAAAGATGGAGTAGAGCGCGTAGAGGAAGCCGGCGCTCAGTCCAAGCAGCACGCCCGCCGCCGTCACGCTCAGCGCCCCGCCCCATAGGCCCGTCACAAACGAGCAGCCGAGCAGCGCGAGCGCGAGCGCAAGGAGCTTTTTGCCCGTGATCCTCTCGTGGAACACGACCGCGCTCATCAGCACCACCATCGCCGGCGCGGTGTAGAGCAATATCGCGCTCACCGCAAGCGAGCAGAGCTGCTGGCACTTGAAATAGCAGAGCGTGAAGAACACCATGCTCACCACGCCCGTGCCGAAGAAAACGGGCAGGTGCCGTGGTTTCACGTGAAACACGCTTCGGTCGGTCAGCGCGAAGATGATCGTCAGCAGCACAAGCCCGCCGAAGTTGCGGAGCACGACGATGTTCGCCGCGCCCAGGCCCGCTCCCATGAGCAGGCGGTTGAACAATCCGATGCAGCCCCAGCACGACGCCGCGCCAAGGATATTCAAACAGGGAAGGTACTTTTTCATCACTTTTTTCTCTCTTATTTCTGTTCTTTCCGCAGCTCGATGATGCGGTCGCGCAACACGGCGGCATATTCAAATTCGAGCATACGGCTCGCCTCCTGCATCTGCCCTTCGAGCTTTCTGATCTCCTCGTCCCGCTCGCGCTCGCTGAGCTTTCGCTTGCCGCGCCTGCGCGCGCCGTCCTCGTCCTTTTTGGAGATCTCCAAAATTTCGCGCACGTCCTTGCGGATGGTCTGCGGCACGATACCGTGCTCGCGGTTGTATTCGTCCTGAAT